>DAIUKN010000169.1:0-6099 GCA_036848195.1 Bacteroidota bacterium | reverse complement strand
GATTCTCCAGGAACTCTCCAGTATCTTCACACAACGAATTTGCCCCAAATTCGGCGGGACCCTCAATATCCAGGGCGGTTTGTTTTGCAATGTCAAACACCAGGATGAGGAGCCCTTGCCATGTCCAAGAAAGGAAGCCCTTCATGAAGCGTTGGACCTTGCTATTCCTGACCGTAGCCACAGCAACAGGATTGGCGCTTGCCCAGGCACCCCGGCTCGTGGCGCCCAGTGATAATCTCGTAACAGACGGTATCCCGCCGATTCCTGCAGAGATCGCAGAGCAGGTCGGCCGTTACACAGAGTTTCGCTCGGCAGCACTCCAGAGCTGGAACCTGAAGACGAAGGAGATGCTCATCAGCACGCGATTTGCAGACGTGACCCAGCTTCATTACGTCAAATTCCCTGGCGGTGCCCGCACGCAGCTCACATTCTTTCCCGAGCGGACTCTCGGCGGGGGTTTCCCTCCTGGCCGCAATGACTACATTCTCTTCGTGAAGGACGTCGGCGGAGGAGAGTGGTACCAACTCTATCGCTATGATGTTGCAACCGGTGCTATTACATTGTTGACCGACGGGAAATCACGCAATCTGCCCGGTGCGTGGTCGAAGAAGGGTGACAAACTCGTCTATGCCTCGACCAAACGTAACGGAAAGGACTACGACTTTTACATCATGGATCCTCTTAACCCCGCCGGCGAGCGGATGCTTGCCCAGCTCGACAAGGGAGAGGCATGGAGCGCGCTTGACTGGTCGTCGAATGGCACGACCATCCTTGCCCAGGAAGCAGTCTCCGCCAATGAATCGTACCTCTGGCTCTTTGACGCGGCGACTGGAAGGAAGACCCGCCTCACCGAACAAGGGACGGAACAAGTAGCCTATGACGGAGGGCGGTTTAGTAGAGACGGCAAGAGTATCTACGTCACAACGGACAGGGAAAGCGAGTTTCTGCGTCTGGCCTCCATTGATCTGGCTACCAGAAGACACACGTACCTTACATCGCATATCAACTGGGACGTCTCGTCCTTCGATCTTTCGGCGGACGGCTTGAGGCTTGCTTTCGTGACAAATGAAGACGGCGTGGGGAAGCTCCACATCATGGAGACGGGAACACGGAAAGAACTGACGATTCCGCCACTCCCCCTCGGGCAGGTTTCCGGTATAAGCTGGCACGAGGACAATGTCCACCTCGGGTTCAATCTTGCCTCGGCCCGCTCGACAACAGATGTGTTCTCACTGAATGTGCAAACGGGTCAGATCGAGCGCTGGACGTACAGCGAAACGGGCGGTCTGAATACGGGACAATTTTCGGAGCCCGAACTCGTCAAGTGGAAGAGCTTCGACGGGAAGATGATTTCCGGTTTTCTCTACAGGCCCGCGGCGAAGTTCAAGGGGAAGCACCCCGTGGTCGTCAATATTCACGGTGGGCCCGAAGGGCAGTTTTCGCCTGGGTTCCTTGGGCGAAACAACTACTACCTGAACGAGATGGGGATTGCCCTCGTCTTCCCGAATATTCGGGGCTCGTCCGGTTACGGGAAGACGTTTTTGAAGCTTGACAACGGCTTTCTGAGGGAAGATTCGTACAAGGATCTGGATGCGCTGCTGGACTGGGTCAAGGCACAATCCGATCTGGATGGCGAACGCATTATGGTTACGGGAGGGAGCTACGGCGGCCATGCAACCCTTGCCGTAGCGAGCCGATACGCCGATAAGATTCGTTGTGCAGTGGACATCGTAGGCATGTCAAACCTCGTGACGTTTCTCGAGCGCACCGAGGAGTACCGCCGGGACTTGCGTCGCGTGGAGTACGGTGACGAGCGCGATCCGAAGATGCGGGAATTCCTGCAGACCATCGCGCCGCTCAACAATGCCGCAAGGATTTCAAAGCCTCTCTTTGTGATACAGGGAAAGAACGACCCCCGTGTGCCCGTAAGCGAGGCCGAGCAGATTGTGGGTACGCTAAAGAATCAGAAGACACCGGTCTGGTATCTCATGGCGAAGGATGAGGGGCACGGCTTTGCCAAGAAAAAGAACGCCGATTTCCAGTTCTATGCAACCGTCATGTTCATGCAGGAATATCTCCTCAAGTGAGTGGTGTCTTGTGATGGGTCCCGGTTAAACCGGCGACCTTCGGGGCCAGGTCTTGGACAAGGTTGGACCCAGGCCCGGCAAGCGCCGGACCTGGTTAGTTGAGACCCCGGGCCGAACTGAGATCCGACCTGGCTTTTCCTTTGTGCTCGTAACGGCTCCCTTCCTGCCTCAAAGACTGGACCAGAAGGGAAGATGCCACTTGCTTGTTGCACTCCGAATTCGGGAACATCCGATTGACTGCCTCCGAAACAGCCCCCCTTGACACCGAGGCCTTGGTTTCGTACGTTGAGACCTTGGTTTCGCACACAGGGGCTCATTTTATTCCTTCAAACCACGGCTCGATTGAGCCAAGCCATTCACAACAGCGCGGAGGTTTCCATGAAGCGGATCGTTTCACTTTTTCTGCTCGGGCTGGTGATGTTTTCCTGTGCTCCCCCCAAGCCGGATGTCGCGCAGGTGCGCAAAACAATCGAGGCTATGAACGCGAAATCGGCCAAAGAGATGCTCCAGGGAGTCTGGGATACCACGATGGCGAATTTTGCCGACGATGCCGTTTCCATGCCGAACTTCGGCCCGATGGCAAGAGGCAAAAAGGCTATTGGAGAACAGTACGGCAAGATGATGGGCTCCGGAATGAAGGTCACGAAGGTTGATTTTGTGACAGCCGATGTTCAGGTAAGCGGCGATTATGCCTACGAAATCGGTACGTACACCATGACGTTCGAAATGCCCTCCATGGCGCCAATGACGGAAGAGGGGAAATACCTGACCGTGTACCAGCGCGACAAGGACGGTTCCTGGAAGGTCAAGGTTGAAACATGGAACACGAACCGGGAACCTGGAATGCCAAAATCAGAGGGGTAGGCCCAAAAAGGTCACGGGGCGGTCGCGGAGGCCCGGCTTGGGAATGTCGGGCGATACGTGTTAATGACATATTCCTCATTCATGCTTAATGCTTCGAAAACACGCGAAAGGCGGGCTTTCGCGGCGCCTCTTATTGGAACTGTGTGGGGCATACTTGGTGTTATATAGTGGGTTATAGCCGGCCGTTCAGTTCTTTTTATCTCTTATAGAGTCTCCTTCCCTTGTGGACGGGGTTTCTGCCAATTCAGCGGAGAATCATGCGCGCAACAGTTGCTCTGGCTCTCGCCCTGCTCGTCCACCTTCCGTACTCAGCCCTGGGGCAGACGCTTCGCACCAATATCGCAAATCCCGATAGTGCCCTTCATATCATCCTTACGCAGATAGAGGGTACTCCTCTTTCTCTGCGCGAAGCGGTTCAGAACTCGTTGAGCAGCGCCACATCGGTCCGGACGGCGGAAGCCCTCTTCAATTCAGCCCATGGCGCGGCCCGGCGGGAAGCCGGTGCCTACGATCCGACGCTCTTCTTCAACTTCAGCCGTCTTAACCAGGAACTGCCAACCGCCTCATTCTTCTCCGGGGCTTCCGTCCTGAACACAAGCCAGAACAGTGCATACGGGGGAGTCCGGATGGCTCTCCCCATCGGGACGACTATTGAGGCTTCGATGAACACGATGAGTCTGGAAACAAACTCCTCGTTTGCGAACCTGAATCCGCAATACACCACGTTCGGCAATCTGAGCCTCCGCCAGCCTTTGCTCGGCGGGTTCTTTATTTCCGCGAACAAGAATGTTGTGAAGGCTGATCGGGAGGTTGAGGCCGCGAAGTCCCGCTACGATCAGGAAGTGTTGGCCATCGCCACTCGCGTGGAGGAGCTTTACTGGGATCTCTACGCGGCAGAGCGTGACTACGCCGTGCAGAAGCTGACGCGCGACCGCGCGGAGGCTTTTCTGAAAGATACGGAGACACGGGCGAGGACCGGCCTCGTCGGCCCGAACCAGGTTGCCAACGCACGGACGTTTCTGGCGGAACAGGAAATCCTGCTTCTTGACAGGGAGGAGCAGTATGACCGGCTTTCGGACGCGCTTTCTTCGACGATCGGCAAGCGGCCTGACTCCGGCAAATCGCGCTTCATCACCGTTGATAGCCCCCCCGAAGACTTTCCGGTTCAAGATGTCGATGCTCTGGTCAAACAGGCCCAGGAATCGAATCTGAGCCTGCAGGGAGCGAGAGCCGATGTCGAGGCGCAGCGTGCGCTCTCGCGAGCTGCATCCTGGGAGCTATTGCCCAAGCTCGATCTCGTTGCCTCCCTCGGCGGAAACGGACTCGGCGGCACTCCTCAGCTTGTGATCTTCAACAAGGATACGCTGCGGACGACGCGGAGCGGAACAATGGGAGACGCGTTGAGCCAGTCTCTCAAGCGCCAGTACCCCGCCTGGAACGTAGGTGTGGAGTTCACGCTCCCCATTCTCTTCCGTTCCGGATTGGGAGAGCAGGAGAGGCTCGACGCGGGGGTCGTTGTTGCCGAACAGCGTATGGTCCAACTCTCCCGGATTCTGGAAGAGGAGGTCCGCGCAAGCTGCCGTGAACTCTTCAACGGCAAGCGTCGCCTGAAGGCGGCAATAGAAGGTGTTGACGCCGCACAGGAGCAGGTGCGCATCGGGTTGATAGAATTCCAGAACGGCCGGTCGACGGCATTCGAACTCGTCCGGCTGGGAGCGGATTTCGCCGTTGCCCAGCAACGGTATTCGCAGGCGCTCGTCCGGAGCGCAAAAGCCGCTGCGAGCTTGCGGCAACTTACGTCAGGCGCTTACATCGTGCCTGGAAAATGAAATCACAAAGGCGTACGTATATGTCCATGACACGAACAGCATTCAGAATGTTCTTCCCCGCTTTGATTATCTGCTGCCTTCTCCTGCCGTTCGGGGGCTGCGGCAAAGGAGGAGGTGCACGATTCGCTCTCCCGCCGATGCCGGTGGAGGTGAGCCAGGTGACGGTTCAGAAAGTGTCCGACAGGTTTGAGGGAGTTGGCTCGATTGAAGCGCTGGAATCGATCACCGTTGTTTCGGAGATCGACGGGGCGGTGAAGGCCCTTCCGTTCACGGAAGGCGGGGTCATCCGGCGGGGAGGATTGATCGCTCAGCTGGACGATGCGCAGCTCGGGGCCGAACGAGCCCGTGCTGAAGCGTTGCGTGCACAGAGCAAGGCAACATACGATCGGGTGAAGTCGGTTGTCGATCAAGGCGCGGGTGCTCCACAGGATCTTGACGATGCCTCGGCTGCTCTGAAGGTTGCGGAGGCGAATCTCCAGCTCGCGCAAGCCCGCTACGCGAAAACAAGAATCGTCGCGCCGTTCGAAGGCGTTATCGGCGCGCGGAGGGTAAGCGTGGGAACATTCCTTCGATCCGGTCAGGCAATCACGGAACTGGCCAATATCGACGAGATGCGGGTTACTTTTTCGGCTCCGGAGCGTCTCGTCTCTCATCTCTCCACCGGAGCGGAGGTCACGGTTTCGACGACGGCCTTTCCCGGGTTCGCGCTGACGGGAAAGATTATTGTGATCGACCCGGTGATAGACCTGACAACCCGCAGCGCGCGTGTCGTCGCGCGGGTGCAGAACTCAGGCCGGAAATTCCGCCCCGGGATGTCCGCCAACGTCTCCGCCGTGCTTGGCGAACGGCTGGAAGCCTTGACGATCCCGAGCGAAGCGGTCTTCGGGAGCGGAAATCAGACTTTCGTGTTCATTGTGAAGTCCGATAGCACGGTGGCACGCGTTCCCCTGGCGCTGGGAACCCGGATGTCCGATATCGTCGAAGTGGTCAGTGGATTGACCGCCGGAATGACGGTCGTCCGTGCGGGTCATCAAAAACTGTTCGATGGGGGGAAGGTGATGCCGATGCCGGGTGACCAGAAGCCCGCCGCCCCCGCGCAGGGAGGATAACGCGTATGAAACTGAGCACGATGTCTATTCGACGCCCGGTCCTCGCGAGCGTCATGAGTTTCACCATCCTTCTCTTCGGGATTATCGCCTTTACCCGGCTGCCGGTGCGCGAATATCCCGACATCGATCCGCCGATCATCTCCATCACTACCTTCTACCGCGGTGCAAGTCCCGCTGTCGTGGAGACGGAGATCACGAACGTTTTGGAAG
>DAIUKN010000168.1:0-6118 GCA_036848195.1 Bacteroidota bacterium | reverse complement strand
GCCTCTACAAGGAACTGCATCAGGATATTCCTCCGCTTTGCCCCGATGGCTTTCCGGATGCCGATCTCTTTCGTCCGCTCGGTGACCGACACAAACATGATGTTCATGATTCCGATGCCGCCGACGAACAGCGAAAGGCCGGTGATGAAAAGCCCGATCGATGCGATGACCAGGCTGATCGGACCGAACGTCTGTGTGAGGATTTCCTGCTGGTTAATGTTGAAATCATTGGACTTGCCCGGGGTCAGACCGCGCGCCTTCCGCATGATCCCTTCCAGCTCCAGCTTGGCGTCTTCCATCTGCTTCAGGTCTGCAACGCGCACCTGGATGGTCACATCGCGCCGCCCGCCGAAGTGGTTCTGGAAGGAGAAGAGCGGAACAAACACGCGGGTATCGGTCGTGAACTGGCCGAACATCCCTCCCTGCTTCTCAAACACTCCTATCACTGTGTAGGGAAACCCTGCGACGCGGATCATCTGGCCGATGGGGTCTCCCCGGGGGAAGAGATTCTCCGCAACCGACGCACCCAGGACGCACACCGGACGGCCGCCGTTGGACTCTTCCAGAGTGAAGAACCGGCCGTCGGCAAGCGTCGATCCGGCGGCGTTCATATACTGGTTCGTCGTTCCGGTGATGAACGAATTCTCCATGGAATTGTTGCCGTTCGTCACCCGTCGCCCTGTGGCAACCACCGGAGCCACGGCATCCGACAGCATCGCCTGCCGCTCGATCTTGGCGGCATAGGCCACTTCGAGGTTCCGTCTGTTCCGGATGGTCGCCCAGTCCTCGTTCGACACCCAGGGAAACTTCTGCACGTAGAGCACATCCGTGCCGAACGCCGCCGCGCTCTTGTCGAAGGCGCGATTCACGCCTTCGATGGCCGTTGCCATCAGCGTCACCGACACGATGCCGATCACAATCCCGAGCGTCGTGAGCACCGAGCGCATCTTGTTCGCACGGATCGCGCGGAACGAGATCAGCAGACCTTCCTTCAACTCCAGCAAGAAATGCATACGGGGACTTTTTCCTCTCAGGACGCTGCAGCCACGGTGAAGGTCTTCCTCTTCTTCACGGGTTCGTCGGACTCAACCATACCGTCGCGCAGACGGATCGTTCTGTGCGCGTGCTCCGCAATGTCCGCCTCGTGCGTCACCAGGATGATCGTATTTCCCGTCCGGTGAAGCTCCTCAAAGAGCATCATAATTTCCTCACCGGTGCGCGAGTCCAGATTCCCCGTCGGCTCGTCCGCCAGGATGATGGACGGGCGTGTCACCAGAGCCCGGGCGATCGCCACCCGCTGACGCTGGCCGCCGGAAAGCTCGTTGGGTCTGTGGTGCGCACGGTCGCCCAGCTGAACATGCGCCAACGTTTCCTGCGCCCTCCGCCGGCGCTCAGCCGACGAGACGCCGCCATAGATCAGCGGGAGCTCCACGTTGTGCAGCGCGTCGGACCGGGGAAGAAGGTTGAACGTCTGAAAGACAAACCCGATTTCCTTGTTCCGGATCTTGGCCAGGTCGTTGTCGTTCATCTCACTGACGTTGACCTCGTTGAACAGGTAAAGGCCCGAGGTCGGCGTGTCCAGGCAACCGATGATGTTCATCAGTGTTGATTTCCCGGAACCCGAAGGCCCCATGATCGCCACGTACTCGTTCCGCCCGATCACCAGAGAGACCCCGCGCAGGGCGTGGACTTCCTCGGCCCCCCCCATGTCGTACGTCTTGACGATGTTCTTCAGCTCGATGACGTTCGTGCTCATGCACCTTCCCCTTTCGGCTTGCCTGCCGGCTTCTTCGGCTCCTCAATCCGCACCTTCGCACCATCCTCAAGTTCGCGGTTGATCGCCTTGTAGCTGCCCGAGACCACCTCCATCCCTTCGCTTACACCCTCGCTGATCTCGACGTAGGTATCGTTGCTGATGCCTCGCTTGACCGGGATCGCTTTCGCAACACCATTCTCGACGCCGAAGACGATCTCCTTTGGCTTGTTTTCAGGGCGCTTCGCCCCGGTGCCGCTGCTTGCCACCATCATACCCCGCTGGCCATCGCCTTCGCCTTCCTTGACCTCAACTTTCGGGGCCCTCGTCGTCACAGACTGGATCGGGACCGCCAGAATATCGTGCTTGGTCTCGGTTTCAATGTCGGCGGTCATAGACATACCCGGCCTCAGGCTGAGACCCTGGTCAACCACGCGCATCTTGACCGTGAAATTCGTCACCTCTTCCTGCGTGCCGAGACCCTTCGACTTCGCCGTGTTGGCAATCTCATAGACGACCGCGTTGACCTTCCGGTCGGGGAAGGCATCCACCGCGATCCGTGCCGTGTCACCGATCGAAACGAGAATGACATCATTCTCGCTTACATCCACCCGCCCTTCCATCCTCGACAGATCGGCGATCGTCATCACATCCGTCCCCTGGAACTGGGCAGTGCCAAGCACCCGCTCGCCAAGTTCCGAGTTCAATTGACTGACAGTGCCATCCATGGGGGCAAACACCGTGGTCTTGCGAAGGTTCTCGTTCGACTGGTTGAGCGAGGCCTCGGCCTGCGCGAAGCTTGCTTTGCTCGATTCGTACGCCGCGCGCGCCGACACGAACTCCGACTCCGAGACCAACCCCTTCTCATACAGGCTCTGCACCCGTTTGTATTCCAGATCGGCCTTCGTCAGGCCGGCCCTGGCCTGGGCAACCACCGCGGAGAACTGGTCGCGCTGAGCCATATAGACGTCGGGCTTGATCTTCATCAGGAGATCGCCCTTCTTCACCCGCTGTCCCTCCTTGACCGGCAAGGAAACAATCTCACCGCTCACTTCCGGCGAAATCTTCACCTGAACTTCGGGCTGGATCTTCCCCGTAGCGGTGACCAGCTGTGTGATGGTATGGCGCTTCACCTTCTCCACCTGGATAACCTGGATCGGCTCCTTTTTGCTCCCCAGGAAGACAATCAGTGCGAGGGCGATCAGCAACACTCCTAGAGAGGAGAAGATGATGATCTTTTTCCTGGACTTCTTTCCGTTCGTAGCCATTCCCAATCCTTCCTTCCTGAATAGTGTCTACAGGGACGTTAATAGGCTTTCTCGCCGATTGCATACTCGAGGTTGTACCGCGACACAAGATAGCCGAAAGCTGAGTTCGCGAGATTGGCCTGTGCCTGAACCAGATTCGCGTTGGCGGTCAAGAGATCAAGAAGCGTACCCGCACCGAGATTGTACCTCTCCTCCGCGATCTTGCGGTCCTCCGTGGCGGAAATAAGTCCGTCCTGGCTGGCATCGTACGCTTTCCGTGATGCCTCGAGATCAAGGAACGCTTTCTTGACGTCCACTCCGACGTTCCGCTCGGTCTGGGCCAGAGTGATTTCCGCATTTCGCTTGCTGGCCATCGCAGATTGGATCTGCTGGTTCGTCTGAAACCCGTCGAACAGCGTCCAGCGCAATTGCAGGCCCCAGTTCAAGTTCCGGTTCTTGCTCAATGTGCTCAGCTGATCATTCAGAAGAGTGTAGCCCCCGTAGATGCTTGCGCTGGGGAAGTAGCTGCTGCGAGCCGCCGTCACGCCGGATTCCGACGCGCTGAGATTCTCTTTCGCGCCCATGTAGTCGGGCCGGGCTACAATCGCCCTCTGGGTCATCTCTGCAATCCCCCCGGGAATAGGGGCATGAATCACCGCATCGAGAGAATCCTTCCCGGTTGGAAGAAGGGGATCATTGAACGTGTACTCGACTGCGACGTCGAGCCCTATCAACGCCACGAGGTCCGCCTTGGACTTGTCGTAGTTGTTCTGCTGGGTGATCAGAGCAACTTCGTCGGCCGCCACCTGAGACTTCTGCCGGTATACGTCAGCCATTGACAGTGCACCAACCCTGTTCGATTCCACAATCCGCTCGAGCTGGCGCCGGTCACGTTTCAGATTCTCTGCGCTCACCCCGACAAGGTACTCGTTCCTGAGCACATTCAGATAGTCTGTCACAACCTGAAAGATGATCGCCTGCCGCGTCCGGGCCGCCGTGAGCTCGGAAGCGACTGCACGCGAGGTCGCCGCTCCGAGGTTCCCCTCACGTGCAAATCCATCAAAGAGCGTGTAGCCGGCACTGACCCCTGCGGTGAAGTTGTTTGTTACCTGGAAGAAACCGGGCGATGTCACCGGGAGCCCGCTGATGACCTGTGTCGTTGTCCCTTCCCGTGTGCTCTGGCTGCGGCTCCAACCGCCCGATGCAGAAACGGTGGGAAGATAGCTCCCCTTGGCTGCCAATGCCTGCGCCTGTGCCGCCTGGATGTTATTCTCGGCCTGGGCAACGTTCAGGTTCCGTTCAAGCGCAATCGTTTTCGCCTGTTCAAGCGTGAGGTTCTTTGTCTGACCTTGAAGCGGAAGTGCGAAAAGGAGGAAAAAGCCCAACGAAAGTGCACGACGCATAGTATGCTCCCTGCGATAAGATGAGGAAATCGTACATGATTAGACGTTGAGGGTAAGGGAAAGTTTCACCCCGGACTGAAAAAAAGGGGGCTAACTGCCAATGATTTGGTCTTTTATCGAGAGAAGGTAGGCCAGCGCGGCGGCGTGCTCGTTCGGTATTTTCCCCTCCAAAATTGCCTCTTCGATGGCTTTCTTGAGAATCCCGACCGTTTTTCCGGGCTGAAGGCCGCAGACCGCCATGATTTCTTCCCCTCGTACCGGCGGCTGCCAGTTCCGGAGCCTGTCTTTCTCTTCAACCTCTCGGATTTTCTCCATCACAAGGTCGTAGTTCCTCAGGTATTTCGTAACCAGCGAGGGGTTTTTGGAAGTGATGTCGGCCCGGCAGAGCTGCATCAGGTCGTCAATATCGTTGCCGGCCTCGAAGACCAGGCGACGAACGGCAGAATCCGTGACGATCTCGTCGACGAGGACCTGGGGCCTGAGGTGAAGACGGACGAGCTTTTCGACATACGGAAGGGGATCCATCGGGAGTCTCATCCGCTGAAAGATCTTCTTCATCATCCGTGCCCCCAACTCCTCGTGGCCGTGGAAGGTCCAACCCAATCCTTCGCGATAGGCCTTGGTGCGCGGTTTCGCAATGTCATGGACAAGAGCGGCAAACCTGAGCCAGACGTTGTCGGTGGCCTGCGCGATGTTGTCCACGACCGTGCAGGTGTGGAGAAAGACATCCTTGTGATGGTGGTCCCTCCGTTGATCCACACCCGCCATCTGAGCAACTTCGGGGAAAACGATCTGCAACACACCTGTGTCGAACATCCCCGCGAGCGCAAGAGAAGGCTTGAGCGCCCGGAGACACTTCAGGAATTCCTCGGTGATTCTCTCTTGCGTGACGATCGCCAGCCGCTTGTTCATCGACCGGATCGCGTCCAGCGCGGCGCGGTCTATGGAGAACCCCAGCTGCGCGGCAAACCGGAAAGCGCGCATGATCCGGAGCGGGTCGTCCTCGAACGTCTGCACTGGATCAAGCGGCGTTTTCAACAAACAGGCCTCCAGGTCGCGGCGCCCGTGGAGGGGATCCAGGAGTTCTCCATACCTGCCGGCATTCACCGACGCCGCCATGGCATTTACCGTGAAGTCGCGGCGGAGCAGGTCTTCTTCGAGCGTGGCAGCCGTCACTTCCGGGTTCCGGGAGTCGCCCCGGTATCGCTCTTTTCGGGCGCCGACAAACTCGAGCTTCCCCCCGTCAAAGGGGACCATGGCCGTGCCAAACCGATCAAACGTGACCACGGTGGCGATGCCGAGTCCCTTCGCCACTATGCGCGCGAAATCAATCCCGTCGCCCATCACGAGGATGTCGATGTCCCGGTCTCCCCTCCCGAGAAGGAGATCGCGTACGTAACCCCCGACGACGTAGGCCTCCACGTTCTCTTCGTCCGCGATCCGGCCTATGCTGCGAAGCAGCGGATGATTGAGCGGTATCTGTTCACGAGCGCCGGTCATCGGTCAGGCCGCTACTGAGAGGAATAGTCTGCTCACCGATCTTCTTCATGATGATATTCGCGACCTCCAACGCCCGCTTGCCGTCCAACAGCGGCTGCACCCGACGGCGGCAACGTCGCGAAGGAGCGGATTCGAACACGCTGGTGAGCGGCAGGGCGTTGGTCGTCCGATCGAGACATCGGTCCGGTCCGCCAGTCGCGCTGGCAGACCGTGCG
>DAIUKN010000167.1:0-6122 GCA_036848195.1 Bacteroidota bacterium | reverse complement strand
CCCTGAGCCGCTCGACATAGCTCGCGGCCCCGACCCTTTCGAGGGGCCTGCCGAAGGGTCGAAGGGCTAATCGCTCCGTTCCGCTTTCCCGCCTGCCGACTTGAATCTCGTGGGGCGGGCAGGCGTTAGAGTTCGCTCGGCTCTTATAGCCTTTGTGGTCCCCGCTCACCCTCACTTCACCTGCACTTCGCTCGGCTCAGCGGCGTCATTGCCACAAGTCCCACCCTCTACGACAAGTTCGTGAGAATCTTGGGAGGCAAGCACAAACGCAAGTAGATAGCGCGGGAAAGCCAACCGTTGTCTCCGACGTCTGTCTTGTTCGGTCCGTGATGTCAGACCGGTAAGGCATTGAACATATCGACCTTCATATTGCCTCTCCCCGGAAGGAAGCAGAACCGTCGTCTTGACCATCGAGCAGTTCCGGCTCCACGATCACGCCGCACCGACCGGATCAGCGCTTGACCGGCTTATGCCGATCCGCCTGCAACACTACATTGACTTATTGTGATCTCTCCTCTACATTATCCATCAGATGGTAAGCGTCAGAAGCATGGTCTGTTTGCCCTGTTCTCACATTGGCCCACCATTCCGACGCTCGCAACCATCCTTCAGGAACTCTCATGAAGCGGGTTCCACTGTTCCTCTCGGCTGTCCAGCTCCTTTGAAAAGCTGTCGTTGTTGCGATGATCGCATTCATGTATTCCGCTTCGATAGGCAGATTTAGGCTGACAAGGCAAAAGACTCTTCGCCGGTCGTCGCACTCTCTTGGTGCTCGAAACAGGTCAGATACCCATGAAAGGAGAGCAGCAATGAACAATTCCTGGAACAGACGGGATATGCTCAAAGCGCTTGGCGTCGCGACTGCGGGCGCGACGTTATCTCATTCGGCCATTGCATCGCTGATGAGCCGGCCAGTGGAATCCACACCACATCCCCTCTTCCGCTCCCCCGACAGGCCGGTCACTGCCATTGTGGCAGGCGCCGGGAATCGTGGGAATACGTATGCCCCGTACTCGTTGCAGTACCCGTCCGAGCTGAAGATTGTGGGGGTTGCCGAACCGATCCCTTTCCGCCGGCACCGGTTCTCAACGAAGTACAACATTGAGCCGCGGTACGTCTTCAAGACCTGGGAAGATATCTTCACGGTGCCGAAGTTCGCTGATGCTGTGATTATCACCACGCCTGACCGTCTCCATTACGGTCCGGCGATGGCGGCCCTGGAGATGGGATACGATCTCCTCCTGGAGAAAGCGATCGCACAATCATGGAACCAGTGCCTCGACATACTGAAGCTGGCACAGTCAAAGGACCGCATCGTGGCAATCTGCCATGAGCTGCGCTACGCGCCGTTCTTCAGGAAAATCAAAGAGCTCATAGATGCCGGCGCGCTCGGTCGTTTGATCAGCATACAGTGGATGGAGCCTGTCGAGCATATCCACATGTCCCATTCGTTTGTCAGAGGGAACTGGCGCAACACGGCAGAATCCAATCCGATGCTTCTCTCCAAGTGCTGCCATGACCTTGACCTTCTCTCCTGGTACGTGGGCAAGCCCTGCACAAGAGTTGGTTCGTTCGGATCATTGACCTGGTTCAGGAAAGAAAACGCCCCGGCCGGAAGCACCGCCAGATGCACGGAAGGATGTGCCGTCGAGGCAACCTGCCCCTATTCGTCGCTCAAGGTCTACCAGCCAAGCAAGGGCTGGACTTACGTTTTTGATATTCCCGAAGGGGGAGACAGGCAAGCAGCCATCCTCGAGAATCTGAAGAATGGTCCGTACGGTCGATGCGTCTACCGTTGCGACAACGATGTGGTCGATCACCAGGTGGTTTCGCTGGAGTTCGCGGGAGGCGTGACAGCCAGCCTGAACATGGAGGGGCACACAAACTACGGGGGGCGGCGGATGAGGATCATGGGATCCGAGGGAGATCTGGTCGGAGACGAGAGCGATCTGTTCATCTCGCGGTTCAAGACCGGGGAGACAGCGCGCTGGAACCTGAAGGAGAATGCCGACATCAGCTCCGGACACGGCGGGGGAGACTACGGCCTTTTGCAGGCGTTCGTGGAAGCGGTTCGTCAACATAATCAGAACCTGCTGACAACCACCATCGCGAGCGCAATGGAAAGCCATTTGATAGGCTTCCGGGCGGAAGAAGCAAGAGCACAGGGGACAATCGTCGATGTGGGACAAGTCGGATAGAGGAACCTTCCGTCAGAGTATCCAGTGTCCGCAGACAGCAGTCCAACGTCCGGGAAGATGATCCAAACATGGCCAGACAGGAGGCCCACGCTATCAAGGCCGGTACGCAGGTCCTTTCAAGGAGATCGTATGAAGACAGTTCCTCTTGCCCTCACTTTGTTTATTTCGATGTTTGTCCTGGGTAGCTGTGCCAGCCCAGACAAGGAACATCGACAATGGACAACACAGCAGGCGAATGAATGGGCGCTCACAACCGGCTGGCTCAGAGGCTCGAATTTCATTCCAAGCACGGCAGTGAATCAACTTGAAATGTGGCAGGAAGAAACATTCGACACAACAACTATTAATCGCGAACTTGGCTTGGCCGAGTCGATTGGTTTCAACGTCATGCGTGTCTTTCTTCATCATAAGGCGTGGCGGCAGGGGAGAGATGGCTTCAAGAATCGCATGTCACAATACCTCGCCGTATCAACAAGACACAAGGTTAGAACCATGTTTGTTTTCTTCGACGACTGCTGGAATGGAACAAGCACTATCGGGAGACAACCTGAGCCGAAGGTCGGCATTCATAACTCGGGATGGTTGCAGGACCCTGGTCAGAAAGAATCGTCGGACACCACAATGTTCCCCGAACTTGAGAACTATGTCAAGGATGTTATGAATCACTTTGCCAATGACAATCGAATTGCCCTGTGGGACTTGTATAATGAGCCGGGGAATTCAGGCAAAGGCGATTCATCGTTGAATCTACTACAGCATGCGTATGCATGGGCAAGAGCAACATCTGCAACTCAACCGTTAACATCAGGAGTTTGGCTGGACTCGACTTCGAGAATTACACGATGTCAAATTGAGCTCTCCGACATCATTTCCTTCCATAACTACAATCGTGATTCATTGATGCACATTGCCGTCAAGAGGCTAAGACCATACCAGCGGCCAATTGTTTGTTCCGAATACATGGCAAGAAAGTTTGGAAGCACATTTGAAGATATTCTGCCGTTGTTGAGAAAGGAAAATGTCGGAGCGATTAACTGGGGTCTCGTCAAAGGGAAGACAAACACTGTCTACGCATGGGGCGATACAAGCCATGCTGATGGTTCTGAACCCGATCTGTGGTTTCATGACATTTTCAGGTCGGACGGTACGCCTTTCAGTCAGCGGGAAATAGAGGCAATCAAGAACGAATGTTTGAATAGGTAAGGCTAGTGGTCCGGATGAGCACGAAACTCCTCGGTTCCACCTTCTTTCTTCGTCGCGTCCGGGGGGGCATGCTTGCCGGTTCGGCGGCCCGGTAACCCCACGGTCCCGGCCTCGAGCAGAATGACCCCAACCCGTTCAACCCGGGGACAGTTGTCAGTTGCCAGTACTGCACGACTTGTTGTGGACGAGCTTCTCGGGCGAGAGTTGGCGGAACCGGTGAATGAGAAAAGGGGTGCGCCAGTTCACGAGGTCACGTTTGATGGGGCTGCTATTGCGAGCGGTGTATACTTCCACCGATTACAGGCGGGCGAATTCGTCCAGACTCGTACATCGCTCCTCCTTCGTTAATTGTCCTCACACTCGCGGCCTGAAAGGCCCGGCGGATTGACTGTCGCGCCCTTCTTCTCTAGCCCGGCTTGGAGTTTCAATTCTGCCACCCAATTTCAGAAAACTCCGCGTCCAATCTCGCTTCTCCTCGGGACTTCCAGGAAATGTCGTAGGAGATCTCCGCTCATCCCACCTCGCGCCGCCCTGTGCACCAAATCGGAAGCAGAGCGATAGTGCACAGCGCGGCGCTTGGGCACCCGTTCGCAACTCCCGCTCGGCGGAAGATGTCTTACGAGGTATGACATATCACACTGAGCGACCTCCTTAAATTCTCTTTGAGGAGTCGAAGGACCGCCCGACCAGCTGACCGCCGCGGCCCCGGGCGGCCGGATTTCGTGATCTCGATTCTCGTTCTCGTCGGGGATTTGGTCTTTTCGTGATGTGGAGGGTTGTTTCAGGGTCCGGAACCCCCGATCTCGGGCCGGCCCGCAAAAAGGCAATGTGACGGACACGTCTGCCTCTGCCGGGTTTGTTGGGGATTGTGTACCGACGTAACGTTTGCGCAATCATCTGATTCACAGCGTTGAATATTGACTTCTCCCTCTACAATGTTGGACGTGGGAAACGCATACGGTCGAGCAAACTCAGGTAACGGGGATCACTCTTAATCTCTTTCCAATTAGATCTTCCCTGTAGGAGCATGAGCGACATGAGTGTTGTTCGTTTTGTAAAACCCTGCTCCAGATATGCAAACATTTTGTCAAAGTCGCCCAACCGGTACGACATATCAGCCAACACAAATGGATCGACGTACGTAGAGTCCGCCTGAACCTGGAGTCTTTTAAACGTTTCATTGATGCGATTTGCATTTCCGCACAGATAGGCGATTTGCGCAAGCCAATCCTGCGCCAACGGACTAGGCGGTTTGCCCGCAAGCAGTTCATCTGCTCTCAGCATGGCGTTGGTCGCATTCTGCCGATCACCCATGAGAGCATACGCCATTCCCATTTTGATGTTGCCCCAGACCCATGTTGGATTAAGGTCTATGGCCTTGCGGAATTCAGCCACCGCCTCAGAAAATCGCCCGGTCGCCAACATACTCCAACCGACCTGGTGCGTAGCGTATACCGACAATGGGTCCAGCGACTGTGCTATCCTCGCCTCCGTGATCGCTTTGTCTGAATAGTCCATCGCCAACAAATAGTTTGCATACTCCCGGTGAGCGAGATCGCTTCCGGGAATGAGCTCGACGGCCCTTCGATACGCTTTTTCGGCAGCGGACCAATCCCAGTCGAAGTAGAATGCAATGTCGCCCTCCAGGACATGTGCCTCACACAAACCGGGATCCAGCTCCATGGCCTTCCTGAGAGCCGCCTTGGCAAGCGGGACGATCTCATCACGGGACCTGGAGTTGAGCCATGCCTGATCCACATAGCTTTCTCCTAGACCTGCATGGGCAACAGCCAGGCGGGGCTCACGTTCAATCGCCTGCCGGAAATATTCCTGCGCCCGGGCAGGGCCGTCATCCGAAGTGCCGAGCATGACATATCGTCCGCGAAGGTAGTTGTCATATGCCAACGGATCCAGGGATTTTTCCGTATTATTGTTTGCCTGCTTGCTCCCGAAGAGCGTCACCTTGAGCTTATCACCGATGCGGTTGACAATGTCACGCTCAATGGTAAGTATATCTTTTTTGGTGCGTTCGAAACGATCACCCCACAATTGCTGTCCATCTTCGACCTTGAGCAGTTCGACGTCGACAATGAGATTCTCGCCGCGGAGATCCAACTGACCGGCAAGAATTGACTTCACCCCCATCAGCCGCCCGGCCGCAAGCGGGTCTTTGCTTCCGTCGTCCTTAAAGCGGGCCACAGTGAGACGGGACATGACTCGTAAACCGGAGAATTCCGCCAACCGGTTGATAAGACTTGACGTAACCCCATCACTCAGATACTGAGTATCCGCGTCCTTGCTGGCATTCACAAACGGAAGTACCGCCAGGCTGTCAATCTTTCCGCCTTTCTCCCAAAAAAGGAGATAGCCGATGAGGATGATCAGCGGTACTGCAATTGCCGGCAGTATATACTGAAGTCTTGGGGAGCGTTTTCCCACCGCTGAAGTGCTCTGTGCTGAATCAACGCTGCGGGACTGCAAAGATGACGACGGCGTTGTCAATGCGTGAAGGTCCTCGATGATCTCGTTCGCACTTTGATAGCGTTGTTGAGGATTCTTCTGCAATGCCTTCGAAACGATCGCCTCGAATTGGGGCGGGATATCATCCCTCACATCGATGATACTGTGAGGCTTCTCATTCATTATGGAATAAATCACTGCTGCTTCGAAGTCACCTTTGAAAGGCAGTTGTCCCGACAGCATTTCATACAGCACCACGCC
>DAIUKN010000166.1:0-6134 GCA_036848195.1 Bacteroidota bacterium | reverse complement strand
GAGCTTATATCGGGAATTGCTGCATCCAACAATCCGTTGCCAATTCAGGTCAATTGAGCTTCGCACGCTTGCCCAGATACTCAAACAAGGCAACGTCGTAGGGCGTTCGTGTGTCCATCAAGACGTAGTCAGCGTTATGTTCCCGGCACTCCTTCTTGTACCGTTCGATAAATTCCGCCAGCGCCTCTCGGTACGCACGCTGGATCTGTGCCGGCTGCGTTACCATCCGTTCATCCGTTTCGAGGTCGCGGAACTGAGCATCCGCACCGAAAGCAAAAGACCGCTCGAGTGGGTCGAGAACGTGCATGACAATGACTTCGTGCTTCTTGTGCCGGAAGTGTTTCAGCGCGGTGATGACCTCATCAGGACTGTCGAACAAATCACTGATAACGATCACCAGTCCGCGTCGCCGCACGCGGTCCGCGACCTGATGGAGGGCCTTTCCGACACCTGTCTTCCCCGAAGGAGCGGCATGCTCCAGCGCAACCAGCAGCTGGCGCAGGTAGGCTTTCGTCGCATGCGGCGGCAGGTATTCGGTCAGGTGTTCGTCGAAGAGCGCAAGCCCGACGGCATCCTGCTGCCTGATCATCATGTATGCGAGAGAGGCAGCCAGGTACGAGCCATAGGCCAGCTTGGTGATCTGCCCTGCCGAAGCGTAACCCATTGAACGGCTGGTATCGAGGAGGATGTAGGATTTAAGATTGGTCTCCTCCTCGTACCTCTTGACGTAGTAACGGTCGGTGCGCCCGTAAATCTTCCAGTCAATATGCTTGATTTCGTCGCCCGGCATGTACTGCCGGTGCTCGGCAAATTCAACGCTGAATCCGTGATAGGGACTCCTGTGAAGGCCCGTGATGAAGCCCTCCACCACCAGCCTGGCCCGGAGCTCCATGTTGGCGAGTTTCGAGACGACCTGCGGTTGAAGATAGCTGAGAAATTCTTCCGGCACAGGGATACCTTGGAGAGGTGATTGCTAGCGTCTCAACTCCGATGTTCCTTCAACAATCGGAGAGTCAGAAAATGACGGAAAAGCAGAACTCCG
The DNA here is from genome assembly GCA_036848195.1 of Bacteroidota bacterium. Classification (GTDB taxonomy): domain Bacteria; phylum Bacteroidota; class Ignavibacteria; order UBA10030; family UBA6906; genus DAIUKN01. The sequence goes on along the minus strand of DAIUKN010000166.1, from coordinate 5,092 downwards.
GGCGCTTTCCACAATTGTCAAGGTAATCCTGAGACTGGACGCTAGTACTTCTTCGCTGCCGCCTGCGCCTTTGCGCCCTCCCCTTCGGCTTGCTTCCCCGAGATCAGCTCTTCCGGCGATTTCCCGAGTGTGTTCAGCTCGAACTGTGCCGACATCGCCATCTCGCTTGTGGGATATTTCTCCAGAAACCGTTTGTAGGCCGAGGCAGCACTGTCCAGATTGTGAAGCTCGTTGTTATAGATGTAGCCGATCAGAAACAGGGCAAGAGGAGTCTTCTCGCCGTCAGGATATCGCTCGGCATAGAGCCGGTAGTCGCTTACAGCAAGTTCGTGTTCTTTTGTGTCGTTTGTCCGGATCGCTGCCCGCTGGAACAGGGCCTTTTCCGCCAAGATGCTGGAAGGATGATCATTGATCACGCTGGAATACTCTTCCACGACGGGAGCGAAAAGGGTTTTCGGATCCACCTTTCCAGCCAGCGAATCGGCGGCGGCCCGTGCCGCTATCTGGGCAGCTTCTGCCTTCGCATAACCCTCTTCCGCCGACGGTTTGCTGCATCCTGCAACCATCATTGCCGCGGCCATCACGAACAAGACCTTCATACGGACTCTCTTTCTGCTTGGGAATTTGCTCTCCGGAGGGCGCCATGCGGGGCTGCCGCACCAGACATTTACTAACGTACCAAAAACCGCCATAAGAATCAACGGAGTGCGTCAGCGACGCGCCATGACAGAAGCGAAGAACCCGTCGGTCGCCGTCCGGTGCGGAAGAAGCATGAGGAATGGGCCCTCGCCCGGGATTGCAACCCCCCGGGAACGAAGGATCCCCGGGGCAGAGTGAAAAGAAAAGTCCGGATGCGCGGCGACAAACCTCTCAACAATCTCCTCGTTTTCACACCGTAGCAGGCTGCACGTGCTGTAGACCAGCCTCCCCCCCGGCTTCACGAAGGCAGCGTACCTGGTCAGAAGGTCTCGCTGGGTATGCGTAACGGCAGTGACAAACTCCTCGGCGAATGTCAGCTTGGCTCCCGGGTTTCTCCGGAACGTTCCCACACCGGAGCAGGGCGCATCGACCAGCACGGCATCGGCATGCGCGACCAGATTGCCGGGGATATCGCCATCATGCCCCACGAGGAGGGTTCTGGCAATCGTCACACCTGCCCGCTGCGCCCTCTCCCTCAGATTCCTCAGACGCTGCTCCCCGACATCCATGGCGATCACTTCGCCGATGTTCCCCATCATTGCCGCAATGTGCAGGGTTTTTCCCCCGCCGCCCGCACACGCATCGACAACTTTGGATCCGGGTCGGGGCTCCAGCAACATCGCAATCAGCTGGCTCCCTTCGTCCTGCAGCTCGAAATACCCCCGGCGGAATGACGAAAGCGACAGAGTGTTGATGCGGCGATCGAGAATGAGGCCGACCGGCGACAGAGCTGTCCGCTCCGTCGTCACCCCCTCCGCAAAGAGTTCCTCCCGGCACTGCTCAAGAGTGCACTTGAGGGAATTGACCCGGATCGTTGTTGGTGCGGGATGGTTCGAGGCTCTGCAAAGTTCACCGGCTTCCGCTTCTCCGAAACGGACCATCCATTCATGCACGATGACGTCGGGCATGGAAGTCTCAAGGGCCAGCCGCTTCCCGGGATCGGCGCCCGCAGCCTGCAGGGCATCCATTGCCTCCACCGATACGAGGAAGGCCAGGCAATCCACGTCGAACCACGCAACTCTCCAAAGACCCGCGATATCCGGCAGGAGATCACCGGGCTTCTCTCCGAGAAGCCTCACTGCGTACGCCGCACAGAGTGCAATCGACGGGATTCTTGGACCTTTCAGAGAGGAACCGGGTGGAAGAGCTCTGCGGGCGACGGAGTCCAGCAGGCGATAGTTGCGAAGTATGCCGAAGAGAGTCTCTGAAACATAGCGCCGGTCGCGCGAGCCAAGGTAGTGCCGCTTTCGGTAGAACTCCCTGACGACGGAATCTGCCGGCTCTCTGGAGCCGAGGACACTGTCAAGAAGTTCGGCGACGTGGCCGATCAGTGAGGATTTACGCATGAAGCGGAGTGGGAAAAAAGTGGTGCGTCCGGCTCACACAGCCACGAAGGGGGTTTTCATCTCTGCAGTCATGTAGCCCCGGGCCATGCGGGGTGTATTGTAGGTGACGGCGATTTTTCCCGCGTTGTTCAACGCAATGATTCCTCCATAGCCGGCAGCTTTCCGCTGGAGAATCCTTAACCCCTCCTCGACGGCTCTGGCGGGATCCTTCCCGTGCAACTCCATCAAATCGATGACCGTCTTTGCCAGAACGATCTTGATGATCGGTTCTCCCCAGCCGGTTGTGGAGACGCCACCCACGGCATTGTCCGCGTAGGTTCCGCAGCCGATCAGTGGAGAATCTCCGACGCGCCCGGGATGCTTGTTGGGGGTACCTCCGGTCGATGTCCCGGCAACGATGTTCCCCTCGGCATCCATCGCCACAGCCCCCACTGTGTCCGACGGGAGTTTCTTCCGTCGAAACGAGTCTTTCGTCGTGTACTTGGCGTCAACCTGGAGTTCGCGCCACCGTTCGAGCTCCCTGGCCGTAATGAGGAAATCAGGATCGCAGGTCTTGATCCCGTTTTCACGGGCAAACCTGGTCGCGCCCATTCCTACGAGGAGGACGTGCTCGCTCTCGTCCATGATCTTCCGCGCGAGCCGGATAGGGTTCCTGATGTTCTGCACGGAAGCAACCGCACCCGCCCGGAACGTCCGCCCGTCCATGATGCTTGCGTCGAGCTCCACCTCGCCTGCAGCGTTGAGAGACGAACCCTTGCCGGCATTGAATGCCACATCGTCTTCCATCAGCACGATGGCCCGTTCAACAGCGTCAACAGCCGGACCCCTGCCTTTCAGGATTTCCCACCCTGCCTTGAGGGCATTCGCCACCCCCTTCTTGTGGGCCTCCACAAGATCATCCGGGATATCCCACGCCCCACCATGCACGATAAATGACATCATGTCGAAAAATACGGAAATCGACGGCGTGAATCAACCAGGCGACTTTCACCGCTCACCGGGGAACGCCTGATACGGCCTTTCTGGTGAACGAGATCAGCCCGTGAGTGTCGAGTCCTATGACAACCGTGTCGTGATCTTCAAACTCTCCCTCCAGGATCTTTTCCGACATCGCGTTCACGACATGCTTCTGGATCACGCGCTTGAGTGGACGAGCGCCGTATTGCGGGTCGTACCCGAGCTTGGCGAGCCAGTCTTTCGCCTCGTCGGTCACCTCGATCGTGATTCCCCGCTTCGCCATCAGATCGATCACCCTTTTGAGCTGAAGGGAAACCACCGTCCTGATGTCGTCCTGGCCGAGGGGACGGAAGACGATGATCTCGTCAATCCTGTTGAGGAATTCGGGCCTGATCGACTGCCGGAGCAGTTTGAAGAGCTCAGCCTTGAGCTCCCCGAATACCCGGTCCCAGCGTTCATTGTTCGCCTTGAAATCCGAAGAGATCCTCTCACTGATCAGGTGCGAACCAAGGTTTGAGGTCATGATGATGATGGTGTTCTTGAAGTCCACCGTCCGGCCTTTGCTGTCGGTCAACCGCCCTTCATCCAGCACCTGGAGCAGAACGTTGAATACGTCCGGATGTGCCTTCTCGATCTCGTCAAGGAGGACAACGGAGTAGGGCTTCCTGCGTACGGCTTCAGTGAGCTGGCCCCCTTCATCGTAGCCGACGTAGCCTGGCGGAGCGCCGATGAGCCGTGAGACAGAGAACTTTTCCATATACTCGCTCATGTCAATCCGGACCATGGCATTCTCGTCGTTGAACAGGAACTCAGCCAGGGCGCGGGCCAGCTCCGTCTTGCCGACGCCGGTGCTCCCCATGAAGATAAACGACCCTATCGGCCGTTTTTCGTCCTGGAGGCCTGCGCGGGACCGGCGGATCGCATCGCTGACCGCCTTCACGGCCTCTGCCTGAGCCACCACGCGCTGGTGCAAACGCTCCTCGAGGTGGAGCAGCTTCACCCGGTCGCTCTCAAGCATCCGGGTCACAGGGATGCCGGTCCATCGCGCCACGATCCCCGCAATGTCCTCCGCATCCACTTCCTCCTTCAACATTTTCCGGTCCTTCTGAACCTCCTGGAGCCTGCCGGAGGCCTCCTTGATTCTCTTCTCCAGTCCCGTCAGCACTCCGTAACGGAGTTCGGCTACGCGGCCGAGGTCCCCTTCGCGTTCCTTCTTGTCCGCCTCGGTCTTCGCCGCTTCAATTTCCTCCTTCATCTTCCGGATCGACTGGATCAGGTCTTTTTCGACCTGCCAATGCGCACGGAGCTCCGTCCGGATCTGGTTCTGCTCGGCCAGTTCCTGTTCGATCCCCTGGAGCCGATCCTTTGAAACCTCATCCTTCTCGCGGCGGACGGCTTCCCGTTCGATTTCAAGCTGTTTGATCTTCCGCTCTACGGTATCGAGCTGCTCAGGCATCGAGTCGATTTCAATCCTGAGCTTTGACGCAGCCTCATCCACAAGGTCGATCGCCTTGTCCGGGAGGAAACGGTCTGCGATGTAGCGATGGCTCAGCTGGGCCGCCGCAACGATCGCCCCGTCGGTGATCCGCACGCCATGGTGAACCTCATACCGCTCCTTCAAACCCCGCAGAATCGAGATCGTGTCTTCGACACTCGGTTCATTGACCATGACCGGCTGAAAACGCCGTTCCAGTGCGGCATCCTTCTCGATGTATTTCCGGTACTCGTCGATTGTTGTCGCGCCGATCGCCCTCAGTTCGCCCTTCGCCAGGGCGGGCTTCAGCATGTTTGCCGCATCCACAGATCCCTGGGCGGAACCCGCCCCGACCAGCGTGTGGAGCTCGTCGATGAAGAGGATAATCTCGCCGTTCGATTCTTCCACTTCCTTCAAGAGGGCCTTCAGGCGTTCCTCGAACTGCCCCCTGAAACTGGTCCCCGCAACTAGGGCCCCCATGTCGAGGGCGACGATGCGCTTGGTTTTCAGTGTCTCCGGGACATCGCCTTTCACGATCCTATTGGCAATCCCTTCTGCAATTGCAGTCTTCCCCACACCCGGTTCGCCGATCAGCACCGGGTTGTTCTTGGTCCGG
>DAIUKN010000165.1:0-6154 GCA_036848195.1 Bacteroidota bacterium | reverse complement strand
AGCCGACGAGCAGTGCGGTGGTATCCTGCCGTACCGGCGTACCAGGAGCGAGCGGGTCAACAGCGTACACGCGGTAATTCTCGTCGCCTCCTTTGTCCTGCGCATACAGCAAATACTTGCTGTCGCGCGACCAGAAATACACCGACACCGGCCGCGTGGTGTCGGCTGTCACCGGCCTCGCTTTATCGAAAGCTTCGGCGATGCTCTTCACCCAAATATTGCGGACACCTTTGAAAGGCTTGAGAAACGAAACCATCTGCCCGTCCGGTGAAATCTGGGAGCCGGAAATGTCGGGGTCACCGAAAAACAGTTCACGGTCGATAAGTGGAGGAAGCTGGGCGCTGCCGCCGGTAACGCCAAGGAGGACTACGATCAGGAGAAGATTGATTGTGCGCATGGGCTGGTACATCTCCAGAGAGTTCATGACGAGAGAAGACAACTCACTTCTTCAGTGTACGGCAAAGATACGCAAATGTTCTCGAAGATGTTCCCCCATGGTCATCATTGAGTTGCGCCTGTCGATACCTTTCTGTACGTTTTGACATCTATGAGCAAACAAAAAATTGCGGTCTTCAGCGTCTCGGCGGGCACCGGCCATCTCCGGGCTGCCGAGGCTCTCACGGCAACAGCCCGGGCGAGGTTCCCCAACCTCGAGGTTACCCATATCGACCTGATGACTCTTGTGCCACCTCTTTTCCGGGAGCTCTACGCCGGATCGTATCTGCCTCTCGTCGATCGTCATCCGGCACTTTGGGGGTATTTGTACGACGTGAGCGATCGCCCCCGGCGGGGTCGCCACCCCGACCGCCTGCGGATCGCCGTCGAGCGCCTGAATACTCAGAAACTCAAACAGGTCGTCAGGGACGTAAACCCCGACGCCGTTATCTGCACGCATTTTTTGCCCGCCGAACTCTTCTCACGATGGAGAAGAAAGAGATCGTTCACAAGACCGGTCTGGTTGGTCGTCACCGACTTCGATGTCCATATGCTCTGGATCCACGCGAACCTTTCAGGATATTGCACTGCGGCTGAAGAGGTCTCGTGGCGTCTCCAGGATCGCGGTGTCGATCCGGGGATCGTGAAGGTCACAGGGATTCCCATTATGCCCGCATTCGGAGAGCGGTTGTCGCGAAAGATTTGCGCCGCGGAGATCGGTCTCGACCACCGAAAACGAACGCTCCTTGTTATGGCGGGAGGGGCCGGTCTGGGCGGAATTCTGAAGATGGTCCGACGGCTGCTTCAGATAGAGGAGAATTTCCAAATCATAGCACTCGCCGGCAGGAACGCTCGGATGCTCTCCGAACTCCAGAGACTTGCGCACGATTACCGGGGGAGACTGTTTCCCCTCGGGTTTACTGCAACGATTGAGCGGATCATGAAGGCCAGCGATCTGGCAATCACGAAATCGGGGGGGTTGACCACCTCGGAGTGTCTCGCGATGGGTCTGCCGATGGTTGTGGTGACGCCGATTCCCGGGCAGGAGGAGCGCAACGCGGATTTCCTGCTGGAACATGGTGCAGCGCTCAAAGCCTATGACGAAACCGGACTTGAGTTCCGCGTCAGGGCGCTCCTGCACGACAGATGGCGCCTATCGAAGATGAGCCGGAATGCGCAGCGCCTCGGCAAACCCAATGCGGCAACAGACATTCTCAACACTGTTTTGAAATCGGTGGAGATCCGCTCTCAGAGGTAATATAAGTACTTGACCTTTGCCACTGCCGCCCGGTCCGTAGTCTGCATCCTCATGGGCAGCGCGTTGCCCGCCCCGTCAAATGCCGCACTCCGATCCTGTACTTCGTTGATGGCAAGGTAGATCCAACTCTTGGGGAGAAAATTGTAGGATAGGAGAAATCCAAACACCACGCGTTCCAGCCGGTCCGCGTTCCGGGAGAACAGATTGTCAACGTAGAGACGGAAATTCAGGTCGTTAAACGGCGTCAACGAAAAGAACGGCCTGGCATTGTACGTTATCTCTTCGATTTGACCTCCCGGATTTCCCTCAACCCACATGTTGTACGATGTCCCCAGCTGCAACTGCGCAAGAGGTTTCCACTCGATCTCCGAGTTAAGCCAGCTGTAGAACGCAAGGTAGTTGCGGGAGAAGTTGTAGCTTTTCGAATAGCCCCCCGAAAGATGGGCGTCCCATCGGGGAGAGATATTGTACCATGAACTGAGATCGACCTCGAACGACGTATACTGCTTCCCTTGATCCTTGCTCTTCCCGAGCACGAGCGTGATCTCGTATCCCCAGTTGTCCCGGAATTGCATGTTGAGCCCCAGGAGGCCGGACCTGTCAGTGTACAGATCGGCATCCTCATAACTCAACGAAAACCCTCCGTAGAGCATGATCTGCCGGATTGCCCCGGTCTGATGGTACCAGACCGGACCGGTCAGAGTGGTCAATTCCATCGTCCCGCGCCACGGGACAAATCCAACCTGGCTGATATCGAAGTTCTTCCCCACGGCCCGCAGGCGAAGCGCGTTGATCCACGTCCCACCGAAGTTCATAAACCCCGCCGAGCCTGCAAAGTCGCCTTGGCTGTTTGTCACAGAACGCGCCAGCTGGTATGCCAGCTGCCAGTCCGATCCTCTGAATGCACCGTCGATGTCCAGCACACCGTACATATCGTTCGTGGTCTTCTTCCCGACGAAGAGGACTCCTACTGAGGAATTCTCCAGGATCTGCTTTTTGATCCGCGCGGACCCAAACGCGGCCCGCGGTTCGGTGAGCTTTTCTCCCTCCTGTCCGTATCCTGTCTCGCCGGTGGTTGCGAAGAAACCCCCGTATTCCCAATCGGCTGCGCGGCCGAACGCCTTGGTGCCGACGGACAGCGGAACCCGGGTGTTACCCGGAAGAATCTTCCCGATCCGTCGCGAGTAGAACAACTCCAGCGGCCGGTAGAATCCGCTGGACTGTTGCTTCCCTGACGCCATGAAGATTTCGCTCCCCTCAGTGAAGAATGGTCTACGTTCGGAGAAGTAGCTTTCGTACCGCGAAATATTGAACTCGAAGGGGTCAGCTTCGATCTGCGCAAAGTCGGGGTTCCCCGTCAGCTGGAAGGTCAATCTCTCGGAGGGGTTGTAGAACACATCAATGCCTGCATCCGGATCAATGTCATATTTCCCGTCTCCTTTCCAGGTCGCTCTGGTGAGTCCAACAGGATACACTTCGAGATTCAGTCCGCGCGCGGAAGGACGGGCTCCGTTCAGCACCAACCTGCCAAATTTCGAGATCCGCTGGCCTTCATTCTGTTCATAGGCGGACCAGTAGAGATCTTCCTTGGTGCCTGGTATCCAGCGGTCGAAGTCGAGCCCCCATTCCTCAAGTTGCGCGTTGTACCGTATAGAGCGGTAGGGGATCTTCATCTCGACGACATAACCCCAGTCGTACACTTTCGAGCCTGCGAACCAGATGCCGTCCCAGCTGTAGTCACGGTCGCGTGCATCATCGAGCATCCTCGCATCCGACTGTACGCCGGATGCCGAGACGGCAAACTTATAGGCGCTCTGTCTGTCGCCAAACGTGTCCAGCATCATGGAGACTACGTCGCCGTCCGACTGGTCGTGCACACCGGCTATCTCCTCAACCTCCTTCCGGCTGTCATAGCAGACGAGGAGACAGTAGAGTGCTTCGGGAGTTGTCAGGACCCGAGCAACGGTTCGCTGGGTGGGGGGCTGCGCGTAGAAGGGCTGAAGCTGGAAGAAATCGGCTGTGGAGTCGGCCCGATTCCACTCCTGGTCAATAATACCATCGATGCGGATCTCCCCATCCACCGGTTTGAGTGTCACCTTCTTCGACACCAGTCCCGCAACCAGAAGCGCTGGAGCGGACAGAAGCCCGAGAAGAAGTATCCTGAAGATCATCGATCCCCTTTTTCTCTGTTAACGGATTGACTCATAAGAAGTTGCGGGAGGGCCCCTTCCATCCGCGTGAGTGACGGGGCAGTGCGACGTGATTGATTTTCCCGCTTTTCCTTGTTAATTGAAGGTGAGTCCACTACTGTAACAAGGATAGCCATGAGCGGATTGAACCTTATCGGTGCCGTGAGTATTCTCTTTCTGCTTTCGTGCTCTGTACGCCCTGCCCACGCGCAAGTACCAAAGATATCCCCGGATAGTGTGAAAGCGATGGAACGGGCGGCGGTCCGCATGCCGGACTCCACACTCAAGGAAACTGAACGGGCGCTCCAGCGGAGCGACTCGACTGCAACACCGAAGCCGGTTGAGCGTTCGTCCAGCGTCAAAACCCTCGGGCGCGAAACCGCACCGCATGCACAGAAGAACGCCGGGAAGGTGAAGAGCAACCAACCCACGACGCGATAACGGCCTCTCGCTGTTTGAAGGACAATCTCATGAGAAGATCCCCCGTCCGAACTCGCTGCCCGTGGTCTGCATCTGATCCACTCTCCCTCCGGTATCACGACACGGAATGGGGGGTGCCCGTCCACGATGACCGGAGGTTGTTCGAAATGCTCCTCCTCGAGGGAGCACAGGCGGGACTGAGCTGGATCACGATCCTGAAGAAGCGTGAGAACTACCGGAAGGCATTTGACGGTTTCAACGCCCAGGCTGTTGCCGGGTACGATCGCCGGAAAGTGAAACAGCTCCTCTCCAACGAAGGTATCGTCCGGAACCGCTTGAAGATCGAAGGGACCATCAAGAATGCGCGAGCGTTCATTGAAGTTCAGCGGGAGTTTGGGTCGTTCGACCGGTATATCTGGCGGTTCGTTGATGGCAGGCCGATTGTGAACGGTTGGAAATCGCTGAAAGACATACCGGCGAAGACTCCATTGTCGGACGTCATCAGCAGAGATTTGAAGAAGCGCGGTTTTACGTTCGTGGGTTCGACAATCTGCTACGCCTTCATGCAGGCCGTGGGGATGGTCAACGACCACACAATCCGCTGCTTTCTCCACCAGAAGCATCCGCACCGTCGCCCTCGGGCGGCATCCTAGATCATGGCGCGTCAGAAACGGGAAGAGACATACCCTGCAATCTGGTCAGCGGTGTGCCGGATTCCGCGGGGAAAAGTTTCTTCCTACGGGCGGGTTGCCTCTCTGGCTGGATTCACAAGACAGCCCCGGCTTGCAGGATATGCTCTTCACAACATCCCACCCGGGTCTGATATCCCCTGGCACCGCGTCCTCAACGCCCGGGGGAAGATCTCTCTCACCGGACCAGCCGGCAGAAAGCAGAGGGAGCTGCTGGAAAACGAGGGCGTGGTGTTCCTCCGTGACCGTGTCAATCTCGGCAGGCACGGATGGCCGCGGCAAAAAAAGGCGACGCGGATGAATTCCGGCGTGATCCATCCGCGCAGATCACGCACGCCGCGCTGACCACTCAAACAGACTTCCATGGAATTCAGAGGCGATGTCGTACTCGTTACCGGTGGATCCCGCGGCATTGGGCGCGCCGTGGCGGAGCAGTTTGCACAGGAAGGGGCCAGGGTCGCCATCCATTACAACAGCAACAGGAGCGCGGCACAGGAGACACTTGCGGCACTCCCGGGTGGTCCCCATTGTACCGTGCAAGCGGATCTGGCGGATCCGCAGGCCACGGTGAACCTCGTCGAGACAACGGTGGAAAGGATGGGAAGACTCGACATTCTCATCAACAACGCGGGCGTATACGATCATCATCCGGTTGCCTCCATGGAGTTTGCCGACTGGAGGAAGGCCTGGGATCATACGATCGCGGCCAACCTCACCGCCCCGGCGTATCTTTCCTTCTTCGCGGTGAAGCAAATGCTCAGGCAGGGGGGAGGAAGGATCGTGAACATTTCCTCTCGCGGCGCGTTCCGCGGAGAACCGGATGCACCAGCATATGGCGCAAGCAAGGCGGGCCTCAATGCCATGAGCCAATCGATGGCGAAAGCCCTGGCACCGCACAAGATCTTTGTCACCGTGCTTGCCCCCGGATGGGTGGATACCGACATGGCAGAGCCGTATCTCAATGGGCCTGACGGCGAGGCGATCCGTGCCCAGAGCCCTCTCGGCAGGGCAGCACTGCCCGAGGAGATGGCCCGAATTGTGGTCTTTCTCGCCTCCAGGAAATCGGAGTATCTGACCGGATGCATCGTGGACGCCAACGGCGCCTCGTATCTCCGAACCTGACCGTCACATCATTCTCTCAACGATGAGACCCTCCTGCTGTC
>DAIUKN010000164.1:0-6171 GCA_036848195.1 Bacteroidota bacterium | reverse complement strand
TTGGCAGAAGGTATACCGCTGCCAGATTGAAGAGAAGGCCACCAACCGCACTTCCCATGGCTTCCCAGGAATACACGAGCGCCGGAGACGAAGGTGGAGCCCAGTCAGCAATGGACTGAACCAGTGACGTGAAAAGGAAACCCGAGGCAAGACAGAACGGGGCAAGGAGGATGAATGTGGAGACGAGGATCTCCGAAAACCCGATCATCGTCCCCGGATGAAACATCGTGGCCCGGCCATAGCTCACAAGGAACGTGGTGGCCGACGGGAGGAAGATGCACACAAGGAGAAGCAAGAGTACCCTGCGGACCGGTTGTCCCCGCCGTGGAACTCTTCTGCCCAGCAATGACCCAAGGCCGGTCAACACCATCCAGTTCGCGAGCAGAACGCCGATGACGAACTCGTTCCCGTATAGCACCGAGATCAATTCGCGGATAAGGACCACCTGGGTTACGATCGCGTTGATCCCCGACACCAGGATCGCTGCCAGAAGCGTCCATACCCTCGACGATGTGCGCGCTCCGGGTTCCGGCATGGCTCGCGTCAGTTGTGCAATTCCTTTTCGCTGAAAATCAGCGCCTCATAAACGAAGATCTCGGCGTCCTTCCAACCGTCCCACCCGATTCCGGCTTTGTCGCGCGCGCAATGGCCCAGCAGCTCTTCACGCGACCACCCGGTCTCGGTTGCCACCTGCGGGAGAAAGGTTCCTGACCGGTTCCCCTTCCTGATGTAGATGCCATGCGTGCCGGGCGTTATCTCATCGACAGAGGTGATTTTCCTCATCGGCGTCAGGACGGAAATTTCGATCTCCAGACCCGACAGCTCTCCGGATTGGACCGGCGAGAAACGGTAATCCTCCGTTGACGCCGCGACCGCCATCAGCTGGACAACCTTGTAAAGCGGTTCTTCGGCTCCGAACCGGCCGATGCAGCCACGAAGATTGCCACGCTCGTGCAGGGTCACAAAGGCACCGCAGTTGGTCGCCAGTTGACGGGAGATCCGTCGCGGGTCGATATCGGGGATACGGTGATTTCTCACATACTCCTCGACGGTAGAGCGGGCAATACGGAGCAACTCCCTCTTCTCAGACGCTTCAAGCCGGAACCCGGAAGGAGGGTGCGTGCGGTTGCTGCTGACCGCAATCGCATAATACCCTACCACCTGGCCTTTGTTCCCCACCGCCGCATCGCCGGAATTCTTGTACTGGATAATCCGATACCGGTACTCCGGGCTCTTCTCCGTCATCGAGAGCAGCGTCAGCACCCCTGACCAGCCGCACATGCAGGTCGCGAGATTGCGGATCCCTCCTGCCATGCTCCGGTTCATGCTCTCCATGAGGGCCGCCGGCGAATTGCCGATAACGGCCTCCGCAGTCCGGCGATCTATTTCAACGGCATCGTTGTACGAAGGATAGTGCGAGAAGTCCGTGCTAACGACAAAGAGGTTAGCCGGCGTCAAGAATGGCCGGAGCGCACCGGCGATTCTCCCGCACATCTCGGGCGAGTCTGCCCCGATCACGATCGGCACAATCCTGAAGGGTTTCTTCAGCAGATGCTGGAGGAATGGAATCTGCACTTCAATGCTGTGCTCGTCCCGGTGGGCATCCTCGCGGCGTGAGAAAAACTGGTGTTTCCTGACGAGGGAATCCGCTAGCTGGCGGTTGACCTTCACGATCCCGATCGGTGTGACGAAATCGCCTGAAGCGTAGATCGATGCCCCTTCAAAACCCACGTGGTGGCTCGGGCCGAGGACGAAGATATTGTCGTAAGCCCTGTCCGGATCCACCTGGTTGAAAGCCGAAGCCGCGGTCTCCCCCGAGTAGACATATCCGGCATGCGGCGCAATCACAGCGAGGACGTCCCCCCCCGCCTGATGTGGAACGGCATGGGAGAAGCACTGCCGGAGAACGGCTTCGAGCTCCCTTCGATCCGATGGGTAGAATTGCCCCGCCACGGCGGGCTGCCGGTTGGGTTGGGCTTCCGCACACGGGCTGATCAGGACGAACAGGAGCTGCGCGAGAACCAGAACACTGCGGGACGTCATGAAATCACCCTATTTTCGCCTACGGCTGCATCGCTTCGGGAACCAGCTTGCTGATCTCATCGATCCTCGTCTGATCAGAAGGATGGGTGCTGAGGAACTCAGGGTAAAGTGAAAAATCAGCAGGAACACAACAACGCGGTTCCTCATTGTCGCTTCCTCCGATTTGAGGATACCGTAATATAGGAAATCTGAACGAAAGTGTGAATGGGGAGGTTGATGGTCAATGCAGCGTGATGACGGCACCCGGGCGTTCGGGCAAGGCGGGTTCTACGTGAACCCCTGTGAATCCGCGACGGCGCAGACAGGAGGTCGCCGAACGGACCGCAAGATCAGGCGTGTTGCATTCCCTGCTCAGATGGGCGAGAAGGAGTGCTTGAGGAGGAGAATCCGATTGATCAAGGGCACTGGTCACGAGATCGGCGCACTGATCATTCGAGAGATGTCCGACGGTCTTGATCCTCCGTATCAACGCCGGCGGGCGGCCGGACCGGTCCAGCATCCCCACGTCGTGGTTCGACTCGATGATCATCACGTTCGCGCCTGCAAACATGGATACGGCTCCCCGCGTCGGGTATCCGATGTCCGTCGCAAGAACGATCTTCCTGGGCCCCTCCTGAGCGTTATGCGTGACGCTGTATCCGCAACACCCCCCGGGCGAATCGTGCGGGACCTCAAACCCCGTCACGCTCAGATCGCCAACGTCGATCATTTCCCCGGGTGAAAACCAGACCAACCCTCGCCCGGAGCCTCCCCCGATGAATCCGAATTTCGCCATCAAGGGAGCTGATAGTCCGACGGACCCGAAAACCGGCACCCGATGCGCAAGCAGCGCCGTAACGACGGACCGATTGACGTGATCGCCATGGAGATGGGTGATGAAGGCGGCATGAAGTTGAGACCATGCCAGGCCGCACGCAGCCAGACCCCCGCGGACGGTGCGCAGAGGAAAACCGAAGTCAACCAGGATTGCTGTCTGGTCGGTCCAGATGACGGTGCAGTTTCCGGCACTGGAGCTGCCGAGGAGACGGACAGACAGACTCACTCGTTCTGCGCCGCCTCGACTTCCACCAATCCGAAGGCCGCATGGAGGCGAATGAGCATGAGGCTCCGCCGCAACGGCCTCAGATCGAGCGTTGCGATCGACTGAATGACGCCCTGAAGGAGACTGGTCGCCGTCTGAATGTTCCGTTTCATCTGGCACTCCGCGCACGTTGGTGATGGGTTGATTACAGCGCAGGATCTGCTATATTTCACCCTGTTGTGAATCTGCCCCAAGATACTCAGCCCGGCCCAGGGTTCAGTATCACGTCCTGATACAAATTTCTCCTTCACGTTTGGGGGAAACCGCATGCTCGAATTGCAGACAAAAATCAAACGCCAGATTGAAATTCTTGGGTTGTCGATCTTCAACCCTGAGGCCCTGAAACCCGTCGACTTCTCCGAACTCTATTCCTGTGAGGAGCTCACCATCAAGCGGGACCTCCAGGATCTCCGCTCCTACGGGTTTGACCTCCACTCAGAACGGAAGCGCGGCGTCAGGCTCGGAACCCCTCTCGATCAGAAGAGGATCAAAGAGCTTCTCGTGCAGTATATCGGACTGTCAAACACTGACTACGCGATCGACAAAGCCACGGCGCTGATGGTTAAGAAATTGAAGGAGAAGGCCCTCAGCAATATCGTCACCCTCCAGCGGTGCATCGACCGGTGCTTCGTTGCCCGCATCGACTACCAGAAGGAAGCCGATGAAATCGAAAAGGGAAGAGAACTCCAGCCCCTTCTCGTCTTTCAGAGTGAGGGGTTCTGGCGTGTGTTGGCAGTGAACAGCGGGAAGGTCAAGCAGTATCACCTGAACAAGATCCTGAGCGTCAGCGCCACGAATCGGAAGTTCAAGCGAATTCCGCAGGAGCAGATCGACGAGATGTTCCGGTACTCCTTCAAGAGCTGGATCGGCACCGAACGCCACACCATCCGGATCCGCCTCTCATCGCTCTGGGCCGACCGGCTGCGGCCACAGCAGATGATTGAAACGCAGATGCTCAAGGAAGGCGGGGACGGTTCGGTAATTCTGGAAGCGACGGTCAATTCCCTGGACGAAGTGGCGAGCTGGGTGGTGAGCAAAGGTAAAGGAGTCGAAGTCCTGGAGCCGGACTCACTGCGGGAAAAAGTGGTCAACCTTGCACAGGGCGCGCTCGACAATTACCGGTGATCCTGCTCGCCCCATCGAGCCATGCCCGTTGAAGCGCCTTCACGTGGTACGAGCCAGGAGGTCGTCGAACTGCTCCCGGCTGACGTGCTTGATGGAGCGCCGGTTCGCCCGGTTGAAGATATACCGGGATAGAATTTTGTAGCTGTCGTAATCGAAACGGTGCGCGCCCGGAATGTGCTGCTGATAGCCAAGGTCGGAGAAGATGAAGGAGGATACCAGGCACCAGTTGTCGACCAGAAACACCTCGCCCTCGCCGGTCCCCGGCTGCCGCTCCTCGATCACGATTCCCCCGTTGTGCGGCCACGCTTTCACCCGCCGTTCGGCAAAGGCCTCCTCGACACGCATATTATAGAGCTCCGGCGGTTCCTCCCCCATGCAGGCCCCGTCGCATTGCTTCAAATGATACGGAAAACAATACGACCGCCCCTGCTCAAGGCTGAGAAGTCGATGACAAAGCCGGTGGGACTTGGAGATGTCGGCGAGGAACTGGTTTCCCTGTTTCAGGCTCCTGAAAACGGCCATGATCGAAGTCGCCTGAGCGGGCTCGATGGAGTCGATCTCATCCATGACGATGCTGAGGTAGCCAGCCCGGGTTGTGCGGCCTCTGGCAACGATCAGGCTCCGCTTCCGGCGCGCCATAGAGTTGTAGAGCGGACGCAGCTCCTTGATCAGTTTCGACTCAAGGAGGAGCGCGCCCAGTTCCCCGGCGGTCTGACGGTACTCCACCCGCTGCACCTGCCGGCAAATCTCCATTTCTTTCGCCGAAGCGTGATCTCCCGAGAAGTGCGATCGGACCCGGTCACGGACGTTGATGCTCTTTCCAACGTAGAGCAGCTCCCCGTTTGCCCCATAGAGAAGATAGACGCCCGGCAGCTCGGGCAGATCGTCAAATGAACGGCGGTCCAGGCCGGCCGGCAGCGAACTCGCCTTCAAGATCTCTTCAACTGCGGACCGGACTCTCTCTTTCTCTTCTTCTTCGTCAACCAACCGGAGGAATTCGTACACCGCCTGAGCATCACCCATCGCCCGGTGCCGGGCGTCGCAGGAAATGCCGTGCCGTTCGATAACGCTTGAAAGATTGTGATGACGGTGTTGAGGGAAGAGTTTCCTGGAGAGTTTGACGGTACAGAGGCATCGAGCGCTAAACGGTCGCCCCAGCGCCCGGAATTCGTTCTTCACGAAAGCGTAGTCAAATCTGGCATTGTGCGCGACAAAAATGGCCCCGTCCAGAAGCTTGCGGACCTTCCCCGCAATATCTGCAAATACCGGAGCGTCAGCCACGTCGGCATTGGTGATCCCGGTGAGACCTTCAATCAACGGACTGATGTACCGCTCGGGGTTTACCAGCGACTGGAATGACTGCGTGATCGTGCCCTGCTCGACGCGGATGACGGCAATCTCGATGATGCGCCCGTACACCGCGCTTTGGCCGGTGGTCTCGACATCAACAATTGCCAGAGGTTTGTCAAGCATGGTGTCGTCGACCTCTCCCTTACACAGGAGAGCGGTCTGCTCTACCGGGTCACTCTTTCAAACACGTGCCGCGTGGCTCGTACGTCTGCGGACGCCGTGTGCGCAGCTGACAGCGGCACACCGAGCTTTGCTGCGACCGTGGTCAGCTTGAAATCGGTAAGCTCGTGCCTGACCCCGGCCATGCGGAGCATGGCCAGAGACATCACGTCGACGGCGGGGTGCCAGAACCACGACCCGAAATATTTGTCGCCCGCTTTCTCGAACCACCGGCGGAGGAAACCGTAGTCGAAGGAGGCATTGTACCCGACAAAGATCATTTTGTCCTTTTTGTCATACTTGTTGCAGTGCTTCTCAAAAACCGCGGTAAGGTTCTTGTGGACTTCGGCAGGAAGGGCAAAACCCTTGATCTGCTCTCGGGTCAGGCCGGAAATTGCGAGCGCCTCGTCTTC
>DAIUKN010000163.1:0-6179 GCA_036848195.1 Bacteroidota bacterium | reverse complement strand
AAAAAGGCCCGGGAAAAACCGGGCCTGGTCCCCTATCGACAAAGCCGGGTACAATCTGTTGAGAACAGCTGCTGCAAAATGAGAAGCCTATTCAGGCATTTCGAAGTATTTCGCTTCGACATTGTTGTTATCGGCGGGTATCTCGAAAATCACCTGCCAATCGAGCTTCATGTCTGCGATCGATGGCAGGTCAAGTGCAGTATGTTCCGCTCTCGTGCTCCTGTTGCTATAGTATGGATCCCGCAGCAATCCATTCCCCGATATCGATGAACCAACCTGCTGCACAAGGGCACTAATCGAAAAACCATACGGCGCGGCAGGCATGTCTCCCCCATTGAGAGCGATGCGCGCACAGTCGTACAATCCATCGTAACGCTCATCCCAGAGAGTCGCCTGTCCGTCACTCGCCTGTTGAAGAACATTCGCATAGACAATCACGTAGCCGTCATATGGAAGTGCGATCGGATAACCGCCGATGCTCCCCCCTCTGAGAGGAACCGGGTCGTTCGGACCGCCTTTGACGAAGCGTGGACGATGTGTTGGAGGGAGATGAGCGAAGCATCTTGCCTGGATCTCGCTTTCGATCCAATTCTGCTGTTCCGGGGTAAAGCGCTTCGCATTCAACCAGGTTGACATCGTGTCTTTACCGAGGAGGTAGTATACGTAATGGGCGGCATTGTTCTTGAGATTGATGCCGGTGAGCCAGCCGGGAGATGCCAAACCGTCCCTCCCCCGGAAATTGACGTTCTGGTATAGCCAGAGCAGTCTCACGAGAGGCATGCCGGTCCCAGCGTTAGTCTCGACGCTGATGTCGAAAGTCTGATCTCCAGCGGAGACTTGAGAGGTCGCGACAAAACTCGAATCCGCTCCGTTTGTTATGAAGGCACGGAGTGTGTGCTTTGACAAGGGTAGCTTGGGAAGCGCATAGTGACCGCCCGCATCCACAGATACCTTCACTCTTTCCGTTTCGGTGATTGCCTCCACCCACCCGGTGAAAGGGCCTTGCATAATCACGGCCGGATTGAAGGACGCGAGGTACGTCCCTTCAAAGCGATCACGCACGCGTCCACTGATGTCATCAAGAGGAGCAAACACAATGTCGATCACTCTCTCTGTGGTCCGGTTCTTCTGGTCTACAACCGTAATTTTCCCCTGCTTGGTTCCATTGTCGTCCCGATTTGCAAGGTAGTAGACGACTGAATCATTGCTCGCATTCATCTGGAAGATCAGACCGGAGCTTACCGGGGAAACTGAAATCGCAAAGGAATCCCCTTCCGGATCCGTTGCCAGAACTCCCTTCGCGGCACGAGATACCGATCCTTCAAAACCTGTCAGCCGATTGATGATCTGCGGTAGCAGATTCGAGCGGACATAGACTGAATCGGACGCTATCGCTCTCTCCCCGGAAGCGTCTTCGAGCGTAAGTGTGGGCTTATAGATCCCCGGAACTCGATAGGCGTGTGAGGTTCGGGCCGAGTCCCTAAGCCCTGATAAGCTTGCCGTATCTATCCTGGTACCATCGCGATAATCGATCATCCCACGGAGAAGTCCATTGTCGGCCGCCGCACGCACGATGAACCGTACGGTATCCCCCTCAAGGATGTTCCTGGGACTCGCACTGAATGAAGTCACTGTCGGAAGGACCGGGGGAACTACGCCTGAATCCTCGCAGCCGGGAGAAGCAACAGTGAGCAGGATTGAAGTTAGAACCAGCCGGGAAATCGGATTTTGCATAAATATTACGGGGTTCCCCCAAAAGAGAAACCCCGGCTTGTGAATGGACGTAGTGGAAAGGTAACCCGTGCGCTGACCATAGTCAAGGAGCGAACCACTGCGGTGTGTCAGAGCTTCCTGGACCAATTGAACGCCTGTGGGCTTGTATGACACTGCGAGAAATCTCAGAATCTAAAAGCTCGAGGATATGGGATCTGGAATCTGCGCAACGGAAATCCAACAACCTGGTCGCTTTTGCCGTCGACGAAACCTTTGGAATTTCATCTGGGACCATCGACGTACGATGTCGGAATTTGCCTGCCCGCTTCGGGGACGTCAGTGAGGCAGGCGGGGGCTTTGGGAATTTTCCTTCCCTCCCCCGAGCGACCCCGGGCGAGGGCCGAGGCTTTTCATCAGCCTGAGTCGATTGGGAATTCGATTTCCTGCTCGGAATCGGCAAATGCGAATTGTATCGCGGGATTTCTCCCCCACTCGCGGGTCCCCCGTTTGACAATCCCGAACATCAGGGGTATATTACGATCAACATACTCGGTCTGGCCGACAGGCGGGGACCGCTGCGTCCCTCCACAGCCCTCTCGAAGCCTGCAGTGTCAAAGCCAGCCGCCGATGGCACACCTCCGTTCTCCCTATAACTGATCTGTTCCTGAGCTTCACCCTCCAGGGCAATACGAGCGCACAATACCTCGGCCGTACGCTGGAGTCCCGGCGGCTGCCCTGCCACAGGTTCAGAACTAGAAGCCATCTAAGGAAATCCTCCATGAAACGAATTGGGCTTATCAGTGCAACGATCGTCGTCGTGAGCGGTTTGTTCGCATCGGGCGTATTCGGACAGGCCAAGCTGGCACAAACCGGATTCAACTTTCTGAGCGTTGGCACGGATGCTCGTGCCACCGCCATGGGAGAAGCATTTACGACGATCGAAGGGTCATCTACCAGCCTCTTTTACAACCCCGCAGGCCTCGCCGGGATCAACTCGTTCGTCGACCTTTCGATGAGTCAGGCGAAATGGATCGCCGACATCAAGTATTTGTCGGGGACCGTCGCCTTCTCCCCGTTCGAAGGCCGGTACGGTGTCATTGGCGTCAGCTTCATGAGCATCGCCTACGGGGACTTCAATTTTACTCAGGTCGCCGCGAACGAGCAGGGGTACCGGGATATCGAGGCCTGGCCGTCCCCAAGCGCCTATGTCATCGGAGTCGGGTACGGGAGGGCGCTCTCGAACCAATTCTCCATTGGCGGTCAGGTCAAGTATGCGCATCAAAGCCTGGGCCAGAGCATTGTCCCCGTGTACAAGACCGTCGTTGACGCCTCCGGAACGGCACGGCAGGACACCACGCTCGAATTGAGGGACTACTCCGTCGGGACTCTGGCATTTGATTTTGGGACATTGTACAAGACCGGACTGAAGAGTCTCGTCTTTGGAGTAGCCATCACCAATTTCGCGCCGGAGATCAAGTACGAGCGCGAGAGTTTCCAGCTGCCGCTGTCGTTCAAGATCGGCATTTCCATGAACCTGCTGGATCTCGTGCCGGGAATTGGGGAGGATCATTCCTTCCACGCCTCCCTCGATGCGGTACATCCCCGTTCGTACCAGGAGTACCTGAACATCGGCGGCGAATATGTTTTCAGCAAAACCATCGCCTTGCGGGTCGGATACATCACGCAACACCAGGACTACGGCCTGACGGTCGGGCTCGGCGTGCAGAAGGCCGGGATTGCCGTCGACTACTCGTTCATGCCACACAAAATCTTTAACAACATTCAGCGGTTTTCCGTGAAGTTCGCACTGTAGGACTCCCACTGAAGAACGTCATGTCACTCATTTGAGTCTTTGTCCTGAAGGAGCGCAATCATGAGGAAGGTTACAGTTTTGCCACTGATGCTTCTCCTGTGCGTTTCCGTGCCTCTCCTCGCAGGGCCCTACGGCAAGGTTGCAGGGCGTGTCACCGACGGGGAAAACGGCCAGCCTCTTCCCGGTGTCGGCGTCACCATCGAGGGGACATTGATGGGAGCTTCGACCAACGTCGACGGCTTCTACACCATTCTCAACGTCCCGCCGGGCACGTACGCCGTCCATTTCAGCATGGTCGGCTACGCGAAGACCACAGTTGAAAACGTGAAGGTGGAGATCGAACTGACGACGACGATCAATCAGCAATTGAAGAGCACGACACTCGAGGCGGAAGAGGTTATTGTGACTGCAAAACGTCCCGTGGTCACGAAAGATGTCTCCGCGAGCCAGTTCAACATTGAAGCAGCAAGCGTTGAGAACATGCCGGTGCAGAGGGTGGCAGAGGTTCTCCAGTTACTGGCAGGAATCGAGCAGGGGAGCGATGGCATCATCATCCGCGGCGGCGGAACGAACCAGACAATGTTCGTCGTCGACGGCTTCGTCCTCAACGACGAGCGATCGAATCTCCCCTATGCCGCTGTCGGCATGTCGGCAACGAAGGAATTGCAGGTTCAGACGGGCGGTTTCAGTGCGGAGTACGGCAACGTCCGGTCGGGCGTGGTAAACGTCGTCACAAAGGACGGAGACCGGGCCCGCTACAGTGGAACGTTCAACGTCCGCTACCGGCCGGCTGCATCAAAGCACTTCGGCGTTTCGCTCTATGATCCAACTTCGTATTTCAATCGCCCGTATACTGACCCGGCAGTGTGCTGGGTAGGAACGAAGAACGGCACCTTGGACGAATACACCCAGCATCAATACCCGTACTTCCAGGGATGGAATGCAATTTCCATCGCCACCCTCCAGGACAAGGACCCGACCAATGACCTCACTCCGGAAGGCGCGAAACGACTCTGGCAATGGCAGCGCCGGCGCTCGGGCGACATCACCAAGCCGGATCATACCATTGACGCCGGTCTTGGCGGTCCGATTCCCATCATCGGTCAGGATCTGGGAAACGCCCGTTTCTACCTCTCGCATTTCAATGAGCGCGACATGTTCGTCGTTCCGCTCTCGAGAGATGCCTTCACACAGAACTACACACAGCTGAAGCTCACGTCCGACATTACGCCCACCATGAAGCTTGTCCTCCTCGGCCTCTATGGAGAGCAGTACTCTGTCTCTCCGTACGAGTGGACCACAACACCGACCGGCTACCTTATGCGGAGCCAGGCGGAAATTGCCGACCTTCTGAGCAGCACGGATGGCATGAACGTCTTGTACATGCCGGACCGTTACAGCCCAAGCTCCGTGTATCGCTACACGATCGGCGCGACGCTGACCCACATGCTGAGCCCGACTACCCTCTATGAGGTCGCGGTGCAACGCAACCAGAGCCGCTACAGCACGTATCAGTCGCCGCTGCGCGACACCTCAAGAATCTTCCAACCAGTGCCCGGATACTACACCGATCAGGCTCCATACGGCTACTGGGGCTACAGCACGGGAGGGATCGACGGCGTGATGAGCACCGGCGGATGGATGAACCTGGGGCGCGACCAGAGCGTGAACTCGACAACCACCCTGAGGGCCAACCTGACAACCCAGCTTGACGAAAACAATCAGGTCAAGGCAGGCTTCCAGTTCGCGTATGATGATCTTGACATCAACTCGGGCACCTACAGCCCTTCGATGTCGACCTGGACCCGAAGCATGATCTATCACGTCTTCCCGTACAGGCTTGGAGCCTTCGTTCAGGACAAGCTCGAGTTTCAGGGCTTCATCGCGAACATCGGTGCACGGTTCGATTACTCGAACCCCAACGGCGATTTCTACGACCTGGGTCCGTATGATCCCTACTACAGCCAGGGCCTGGGGAACACGATCGAAAAGAACGCTCCCAAAGAAAAGGCGCAGTCGCAGACGTATGTCAGTCCCCGGATCGGGATTTCGCACCCGATCACCGAAGACTCCAAGCTCTATTTTAACTACGGGCACTTCGTTTCGGAGCCGTCCTCCTCGATGCGCTTCCGGCTGCAACGTGAGTCAAACGGCCTGGTGACTTACATCGGCAATCCGAACATGCAGCTTGAAAAGACGATTTCCTATGAGCTCGGATTCGAACAGAACGTGATGGACCAGTTTCGGATCAACATCGCAGCGTACTACAAAGACGTGACCAATCAACCCGGCTGGATCTACTATCAGAACATCAACACGTCCGTTCATTACTACGATGCGGCGAGCAACAATTATGCGGATATCCGGGGGGTCGAGTTGACGCTGACGAAGGTCGGCGGTTCGTGGATCAGCGGATTTATCAACTACACGTATGACGTCCAATCTTCGGGATACTTCGACCTTACGTCATACTATCAGGATGTCAGCAAGCAGCGCGGCTACCTCCAGCTGAACCCGTACCAGTCCAAACCGCATCCGCAGCCGTATGCGAGAGCAAACATCACCCTTCGCACGCCTGACGATTTCGGCCCGACCGTCCTCGGCCTCAAACCGTTCGAGGGATGGAGCCTGAACATTCTGGGCAACTGGCAGG
>DAIUKN010000162.1:0-6188 GCA_036848195.1 Bacteroidota bacterium | reverse complement strand
ATAGAAATTGGTTATCCTGTTCATTGGTCCTGCTCGCTCAACGTATTGGTGTTCTGGGGTGGAGTGCGTTCAATCGGAAGAACGGTGCGGGCCGTCGTGGTCCGTCGGAGGTGGCGCAACATCAGGAAGCGCCGACACAGACAATCTATGAAACATCGCCAAGTATTGCAAGGCGAATGGCCAAAATCGTCAGCCCGAGTGGGCGGGCCGGATGAAGCGCACGACTGAGATGAGACTGCCAACGAGTCCAAGGAGGGTTCCCACGGCGACCACCAGAATGTAGAAGAGGGGGTCCATGTGAGCGTACCCCGCGAGTTCGCCGGAGGCAAACCGCAAGCCATGTTCGATGACCATGTAGAGGATCCCTGAGGCGAGGATGCCGCCGAGGAGCCCCTGAATTCCCCCCTCCATCAGGAACGGCAGGCGGATGAAAGCCCAGGTCGCGCCCACGAGCTCCATGGTCCGTATCAGTTTGCGCTTTGCGTAAATGGCGAGGCGTATGGTGTTGGATACGAGGAGAATGGCCGACAGGCTGATGAGGATCCCCAGGCCAAGCGTTACCCTGTTGACGGCGTCGGCTCGCCGGTCGATCAACTCCAGCAGCGCGCGCCGGTAGACCACGTTTTCGATTCCCTTCAGTGTCCGGAGCCGTTCGTAGAGGTTCTGGGCGCCTGCCGCCGTCCTGAACCCTGGTTGCAGCGAAATCTTGAACGAAGGCGGTAGCGGGTTAAAATCGAGGACGGTGGTTATGTCCTCACCAAACTCCTGTTTGAAAATCTGGGCTGCCTCTTCCTTGGAAATGAAGACCGCCTTCTCAACCCCTTCAAATGAAACGATGGACGTGGCGATGTCGTTGATCTCCTCGGAGGTCACCGGCTCCTGGATGAAGGCCTCCAGCTCCACCCGGTTCCGGATAGTCTCAATGAAGCGAGAGGCGTGGATGGTGATGGTCGCAAAGACGCCAAGCAGGAGGAGAGAGATGCAGATGGTGATGATCGAGATCGTGCTGGACAGCTTCGTCCGTGTAAAGCCGGAGAGGCTCTCTCGCAGCGTGTAGGACAGACTCATGCGGTGTCGTCAGAAATTGGACTCGTCGCGCCAGCGGATGATCTTCCACGGGTCGCTGATTCGTGCCCGCTCAAACGTGAGATTTGCGTATCCGTCGACCCGTTCGATGTTGCTGGGATTGAATACCAGGGTCAAATTGAAGCCCCGGACCACGTTGACCCGGGTGGAATCGGCAGAGCTGCTGATGATGTTGTTCCAGATCAGGTCGAGCTTCTGCGAGTTCTGGAAGAGCCCGAAGGTGGTCCGCATTTCTTCGTCTCGGCCCCAGGTAACGTCGATGCCAACATCATAGTTACGATACACAAAAATGAAGTTGGGGTCAAGCAATTGTCCGTACACGGTCGTGTCGCGGAACGTGTACACTGCCTGGAAACAGCGGAACATTCCCTCGATGGTATGCGGATCGCATGAGGATTCCCCCGGTGTGTCGTCCCTTCCCGGGGCGAACGGGTTGATGCAGCCGGAACAACAGAGGAGAAGCGCGAGTACGGCCGAGGGCCAATCCCCGATCGAGGGGAGCAGCCTGTGTGAATGCTCTCGCTGATGAGCGGCGGGAGGCGACGGGGTCGACGGAACGTGTCCGGCGGCGTTCATCAGTTGCTGAACTTCCCCTTGAACATGCTCCACGTGATGTCTCCGCCCGTCTTGAAATCGTTCCACCGGTAGATCGTCCAGAAGTTGCTGTTGTCAGTCACGAGCGTGAACTGCAGATTTCCCCGGGCGGTCTTCGGGAACGCGATCTCATTGTGCTCGAAGGTCAGGATGTAGTCATAACTATAGATGACCGAGTCGGCCGTGACGGCAGAGGTTTTCAGCGTCAGGAGCAGATTGGAAAATGCCGTGGGGGAGCTTTTTGCCACGAGGTTCTGAAAGTAGGACTGCTCCTGTGTGAATGACCAGGAGCTGAAGACGCCGGCGTATTGCGCACTCGCCTCAGCCGACGGGGCGAAGAGAAACGGCCGTCCCACTTTCATCGGGTCGGCGAAACAGCTTGCATAATTTGCCACGTTCTTCTGGTCAATCGCGCTTTGAAGATTGGCAATCACAATCGCGGGATCTGTCGGCGGGCGGAAGTTGAGACTAGCCTGGGATGGATCCTCCGGTGTGCGAGGCTCGAACAGTCCGCAGGAGATGAGCAATGCCGGGATGATCGTTGCCGCGCGGGGGAGGAAAGAGCGAATGGCAATCCGGATGCTCATGGCCTTCAGAGGGTGACCCTCCCCTCCAGTGCGCGGGAGAGTGTTGCCTCGTCGGCAAATTCAAGGTCGCCACCCACAGGAATCCCTCGGGCGATCCTCGAAACCTTCACCCCGAGGGGTTTGAGCAGCCGTGTCAAATAGATCGTGGTGGCCTCACCTTCCACATCGGGGTTGATCGCGAGGATGACTTCGGTGACATCAGGAGTGACCCGCGCAAGCAGCTCCCTGATTTTCAGCTCTTCGGGTCCGATTCCATCCAGAGGGGAGAGGGAGCCGCCGAGGACGTGGTAAAGGCCCCTGAATTCATTGGTTTTTTCAAGAGCAATGACGTCATTGGGTTCTTCGACCACGCAGATGGTGTTTCTCTCCCTTTTTTGGCTTGAGCAAATCGCGCAGGGATCGATCTCGGTGATGTTGCAGCAGGTGGAACAGGTACGGATCCGGTCCTTGACGTTGACGAGGGCTTTCGCCATTCTGACGACGTCTTCCCGCGATTGCTTCAGGATGTAAAGGGCGAGCCGCTGGGCCGACTTCCTCCCGATGCCGGGAAGACGGGAGAACTCCTCGATCAATTGTTGCAGCGTCTCGGAAGTGTACAGCATATTAGAAGCCCGGCAGGTTGAGCCCGGGGATGTTCGGGAGCATCCCGCTGGTCACCTTGGACATCTCTTCCTGAGCCATTTTTGTGGATTCCTCGATCGCCTTGTTTATCGCGGCGAGAAGAAGATCCTCGAGCATTTCAACGTCTTCGGGGTTCACGACCTCTCGATCGATCTCGATTTTCACCAGATGCTGTTTGCCGGTCACCGTGACCCTGACCATGCCGCCCCCCGCCTCTCCGACCACGGTCTTGGATTCGAGTCCTTCCTGGACCTGGGCCATCTTCTCTTGCATCTTCTGTATCTGCTTCATCATGCCCGACATGTTTGGCAGACCCGCCATGGTGCTCCTTGTCTCAGGACGTTGAAAAATTTTCAAAAATATACCGGAATTGGGCAGGAAAGTCAAATTCGTGGTTTGACTTTCTTCGAAAAATCCGTTAGATTTCGTATCCAATTCGGGTTTTTCCTTTGGAATATCGGAGGCTCCATCCTTTGGCGAAAGGTCCTCAGCAGGCGACCGGTCAGGACAGGAAGCTTCAAGAGAAATTGCGGAGCAGCGGGGAGATTCCCCGGCATATCGCGATCATCATGGATGGGAACGGCCGCTGGGCGCAGAAGCGCGGGCTTCCACGTATCAACGGTCACAGCGAAGGCGTGGAGTCGGTCCGCGACATTGTTGAAGCCTGCGGTCAGCTGGATGTGGATTTCCTGACGCTCTACGCGTTTTCCACGGAGAACTGGAAGCGGCCCAAGGATGAGGTCTCGTTACTCATGCGTCTGCTGCTGAAGGCTCTCAGGGCTGAAACGGACCGGCTTCACAACAACAATGTCCGTCTCCGTTCTATCGGTGATATCGCCACGCTTCCCCAGGAAGTCCAGAACGAACTCCTCGACGGCATCCAGAAGACCAAGGAGAATACCGGCCTGACGCTGGTTCTGGCGCTCAGCTACAGTGGTCGCTGGGATATCACCGAAGCCGTACGGAGGATTGCCGGCGAGCTCGAGGCAAGGCGCCTGAAGGCAGCTGATATCACTGATGCGACGGTCGGATCGTTTCTCTCCACCGATGGCATCCCCGACCCCGACCTGCTGGTAAGGACGAGCGGGGAGCTCCGGATCAGCAATTTTCTCCTTTGGCAGCTGGCGTATTCCGAAATCCACATTACCCCGAAATTCTGGCCCGACTTCCGCCGGGCGGAGCTCTATGCGGCGATTGAAGACTATCAGCGCCGGGAAAGACGCTTCGGCCTGGTCAGCGAGCAAATCAAGGGAAAACGCGGTGGGGACAACTATTTTCACCGTATCATCAAGAGTGTGACAGGACCGTGAAATGATGAAGTGTGTGTGGGTGCTGGCGTTTGCGGGTCTCGCTCTTGTCGTCACCTCTTCTCTGTACGCTCAGCGGTCTCAACCCCAGGATGTCTATAAGATCCTCGGCATCTCCGTCGAAGGGAATTCCCTTGCCGATCCCGCGGCCATCATCGCCAACTCGGGACTCAAAATCGGCGATGAGATTGCCATTCCCGGCGACCAGGTCGGACAGGCCATTCGCAAGCTCTGGTCTCTGAAGATCTTCGGGGACATCCAAATCGGGATCGATCGGAAAATGGGGCAGGGGGCGTACCTGCTGATCTCCGTGAAGGAGCTGCCCCGGTATGAGAGGACGGAGATCGAGGGGCGGGATGAAGTCGGCGCCGATGACATCAATAAGAAGATCAATCTCGTCAAGGGGCAGGTCTTCGCGCCGCAGGAAGCGGCACGCATCAAGAAGGACATCACGAAGCTGTACGAGAAGGAGGGGTTTCTCCTGGCACAGGTGAAAGTCGAGGCTGTGCCTGCCGACAGCGGGAAGAACAGGATCGTCCTCAAGGTGACGATTGACGAAGGGAAGGAAGTCCAGGTTGAGCGGATCATGTTTTCGGGCAACAGTGCCTTTGACGAGGGCCAGCTGCGCGGGGCGATGGATGAGACGTCGGAAAAGCGCTGGTGGAAGTTCTGGTCCTCGGCGAAATTCGACCGGAAGAAGTACGAGGAGGACAAGAAGCTGATTGTGCAGCTCTATAAGAAGAACGGCTACCGGGATGCGCAAATTCTCTCGGATTCGATCAGCTACAGTCAGGACCGGCGGAACATGACCATCGCCATTCGAGTCCACGAAGGGGCGCAGTACAAGATCCGGAACATCACCTGGCAGGGAAATACCGTTTACTCCGACACCGTCCTGAGCGAGCGGCTCGGGATTGTCCCCGGTGAGATCTATAATGCGGAAAAGTTTGAGCGCAATCTTCGCGGAAACGAAGCGCAAACCGACGTTGCCGCCCTCTATCTGGACAACGGGTATTTGCGATTCAATCTGGAGCCTGTCGAGACGCGCGTGGCAGAGGACAGCGTGGACATCCAGATCAACGTGTTTGAGATGAATCAATTCAAGATCGGTGCGGTGAACATCAAGGGGAACACGAAGACCCAGGAGAAAGTCATCCGCCGAGAGCTGTTCACGCGACCGGGCGATTATTTCAGCCGCGCCGCGATCATGCGGAGCCTGCGCCAGCTTCAGGCACTGAACTACTTCAATCCCGAAAAGATCAAGCCCGACTACAATCTTGTGGACGACAAGACCGTTGACCTCACCTATGAGGTGGAGGAGAAGTCGAGCGACAACATCAACGCCTCTGTCGGCTACAGCGGTGCCTTCGGGTTTACCGGCGCGCTGGGTTTCACGATCAACAACTTCTCGATCTCGGAGCCTTTCTCGGGAGGGGCGGGACAGGTCTTGAATTTCGAATGGCAATTCGGCGAAGCGTCGCGATTCAGAACATTCACGATCGGGTTCACCGAGCCCTGGATGTTCGATACCCCCACGCTGTTCGGTGTGACCCTTTTCAATACACGCCAGGTGTATGGCTACGATCTCTCTCAGACCGGCGGCACGATCCGTGTCGGTCGCCGGTTCAAATGGCCCGATGTCTATTGGCGTGGTGACTGGATCCTGCGCCTCCAGAGCAACGACGTACTCAACGGCAACGGGATCTACCGCGAAGGGAAATCCGAGCAGGTGAGCGTCACGCAGATCATCTCGCGCAACGACACCGACAATCCGATTTTCCCGACGAGCGGCTCGAACGTTTCGCTCTCGATCGAGCTCTCCGGCGGACCGCTGCTGCCCGGCAACATCGATTACCACAAATGGATATTCCAGAGCGACTGGTATGTGCCGATGTTCGGCAGCAGCCGGGTCGCGCTCTACCTGAGCTCGATGTACGGGTACATCGGCAAGTTTAACCAGACTACGGTCATCCCCCCCATCGAACTCTTCTTT
>DAIUKN010000161.1:0-6190 GCA_036848195.1 Bacteroidota bacterium | reverse complement strand
GCGTAAGCACCCTGAAAAGCGGTCACGATGTACCCATACTCGATTTCAGTCCACCCGATCTCCCGTTGGAGAGTGGGCGCCAGTAGACCGAGAACCTGACGATCAATATAATTGATGGTCGTTGCGAAGAAGAGCAGCCCGCAAATCGTCCAGCGATAGTTGCCGATTTTCGCCTTGGCAGAGTTTAGTGGTGACGCCATCGGCCAATTCTTCCTTTCACTGCTTTAACGTCGGGCAGGGAATTCTCCCGCCACGAGTCCCTCCCCGGCCTGTTGAGACCCGGGATTTGTCATTGATCCTTATTCCCAGACAACGGGAGTTGCCTGTTCGAGTAGCCACCGAAACAGGTTTTCGCCCGTAAGAGCATTGTCGAAGTCCGGTGGCAAGCGCCGGGCATCCATGTACTCATTATAAAGCCAGGGATCACCAAGCGCAAACACCAGTCCTCTGAGGCGTGGGCCGGAAACTGCAGGCGACGAAAATCGCAATGGCATCCTTACATAACGGATGGTAACGACATATTGCCAAAGCCGCAAACCGCCCCCTTGCCTGGACCAGAAAAAAGGGCTATCTTTCCTCCCCACGTCATTATGTCCAACCACCATCCGGAGGTCATCATGGTTTCTATCCCTTCCCTGTGGCTGCCGATACTTCTCTCGGCGGCCCTGGTCTTC
This sequence comes from Bacteroidota bacterium, assembly GCA_036848195.1. Lineage (GTDB taxonomy): Bacteria > Bacteroidota > Ignavibacteria > UBA10030 > UBA6906 > DAIUKN01. Next base: position 5,516 of record DAIUKN010000161.1, on the reverse strand, counting down.
GTGGTCAGCTCGATAATCCATATGATGCTCCGTTATCACGCGAACGACTACCGCAAGCTTCCGGATGAAAGTGGATTTGCAGAGGCGCTGCGGAAGCTTAACATCGCTGCTGGAGAGTATGCCTTGCCGCATGCCGCAAACGCCAAGGAAATGAAATCCCCCGAGTTTCAGGAGAAGCTGAAGAAGGGCACCGGAGCAATCCTGACAATCTGGCCCGGCGGACAGACGTCCATGACCGCAAGCCTGATACAGTGGTTTCTGTATTCTGTCGTGGTAGGTGTCTTCTCCGCGTACGTTGCAGGCCGGGCACTCGGACCCGGAGCCTACTATCTTGCCGTCTTTCGCTTCGCCGGTGTCACGGCATTCGCCTGCTACGCAATCGCCGGCTGGCAACAGTCCATCTGGTTCAAGCGCGCCTGGTCCACAACGTTCAAGAACACGATTGATGGACTCGTGTACGCACTCCTCACTGCGGGGATCTTTGGCTGGTTGTGGCCGCGCTAAGCTCGGTCCAGATGCGGCGCGGGGATGATACGATCCAGGCGCCGCTCTCTTTTTGTCCGCCATCAGCCCGCGTCGAGTGATCGGGGCTCCGTGAGCCCATGGCCCCGGGTTGGCCGGCTACCGTGACCTCGTCGTCCATCGAAAGGAACAGCTATGAGATGGCTTGGTACGTGCGTGCTCGTACTCAGTTTGGCCTTTTCGGGTCACTCGGAATCCCGTCGAAATCCCCTCTTCGTCTCCACCCAGTGGCTTGCTGACCATGTGCAGGATCCCGGCCTGGTTGTCCTCCACGTTGGCTTCAGCCGGCCCGAATACCGGCTCGGTCACATTCCCGGGGCCCGGTTCCTCTGGTATGACTGGCTTGCCATCTCCACGCCGGATGCTTCTACCGAAATGCCGGGGTTGGCCCAGGCAGACTCAGTCCTCGAAATGCTCGGCATTTCCGACAGTTCCACCATCGTGCTTTGCTTTACGGGCTCGAATCTTACCACCACAACGCGAATGTTGCTCGCGTTGACCTATGTTGGCTTTGGTGATCGAACGTCGGTCCTCGATGGCGGACTCGAACAGTGGAAAGTCGAGAAGCGTCCTGTGTCCACTGAGACGCCCGTTGTCCAACGAACAAGCCTCACGCTCCACGAACGATCCTCCACGATCGTCACCGCCGATTGGGTGAAGGACAATCTCGACAATCCGGCAGTCGCGATCATTGATGCCCGGGACAGAAGGTTCTATGAAGGCAGCGGAGGGGGCATTGCCCGGAGCGGTCACATCAAAGGAGCTCAAAGCATACCGTTCAGCTCTCTGGTGGATAGCACGAACAGATTGAAAGCCCCTGCGACTCTGCAGGAGCTCTTCGCGGAGGCCGGAATCAGAAAAGGGATGACCGTTGTGACCTATTGTCACGTCGGGCAGCAGGCAACTCTTGTTTATGCAGTGGCAAAGCAGCTGGGCTACGACTCTGCCGTGTATGACGGCTCCTTTCAGGACTGGAACCTCCGGGGAGAGGAATACCCCGTGGAAAAAGCGGTTCCGCCAAAGCAGCGATGAACGAAAAGAGCACACATGCTTGATCGCATCATGATCGAAAAGGTTGAGCGATCGGCCGTGCCAGAAAGAGCACCTCCCCCACCGGTGAAATGCCGTCTCCATGATGCTACTCCACAGCACCCCGCACTTGGCGGCAACGTCAAGTGAAAAGAAGACCCGGGAGAAGGCGACGTCTGGCCTCCCGTTACGCTCTCCCGTTGTTCCTCGCTTTTGACTATCGTTGATATTCCGTAGGTTGAAAAACAAAATATCGGAGTGAAAGACCATACTGGACGACATCATGACACATCGTGCTCGAAGTATTTCCCGATTGGCGGTTCTCGCATGCTCTTTCTGTATCACAGCACCCGCATCTTCCCAACCCGATACCCATCACCTGACATCGCCGGACGGAAAGACGGAAGTCTCGGTCGGCGCCAGAGACCGACTGACCATCGCTATCACGTTCCGGGGTCAAACGATACTTTCTCCTTCCCCCATATCCCTTGAGTTGGAAGGAAGAGCAACCGTGGGCAAGGCTCCCACTGTCGAAAAGGCAAGCACCGAGTCTGTTCGCGAGACCATCCGCCCTCCGGTAGCTGAGAAGAGAAGTATCATCCCCGATGTCTACAACCAGCTCATGCTTCGCCTTGCGGGAGGCTTCAGCCTCGTCGTGCGCGCCTACGACGACGGTATCGGCTACAGATTCCGGGCAGCGCTCCCCGGCGAGGTGACTGTAAAAAACGAAGAGCTTCAGATCAACCTCTCTCCTCGCGATTCTGTCTGGTTTCCTGAAGAAACCTCATTTCTTTCCCACTCCGAGCGCCTTTACGCACTCCTGGCCGTCAAGGACATCGCCGACACGCAGATGTGCTGCCTTCCTGCATTGGTGTCCACGCAAGGGGGAGTCAAACTGGCAATCACCGAATCGGATTTGAGGGATTATCCCGGTCTCTATTTAAGAGGAATCGGCGGTGGGGAGCCCACTCTTTGCGCTGTTCTGCCGGCCTGCCCGGAACAAGAACAGGCGGTGAATGATCGAACGGTGAAAGTCGTGAAGCGCGCTCCCTACCTGGCCCGCACACAGGGAACCCGGGATTTCCCGTGGCGCGTCTTTGCCATCGCGGAGAACGATGGTGATCTCATCGGCAACGATATCGTCTATCGACTCGGCAGCCCCAACGTGTTGAAAGAAACATCATGGATCCGGCCGGGAAAAGTGGCGTGGGACTGGTGGAATGCGAACAACCTGTACGGGGTGAACTTCAAATCCGGCATCAATACTGAGACATACAAGACCTATATCGATTTCGCCTCGCGGTTCAAGATCGAATACGTCATCCTCGACGAGGGATGGTCAAAGCCTTCCGACCTGTTCGCCGTCAATCCAGCAATGGATATGGACGCGCTCTTCGCGCATGCGAAGCGGAAGAATGTGGGAATCATTTTGTGGGTCACCTGGAAGGCGCTCGACAACCGCATGGTCGAAGCCCTTGATCGATTTGCCGGCTGGGGTGCAAAGGGTGTTAAAGTCGATTTCATGCAGCGCGACGACCAGAAGATGGTCAACTACTATGAGCGGGTTGCGCAGGAGTGCGCCGCGAGACATTTGATGGTGGACTTCCATGGCTCTTACAAGCCAACAGGCCTCAGCAGAACATACCCCAACGCTTTGACACGGGAGGGTGTGCGGGGGCTTGAGTGGAACAAATGGTCCGCCGACATCACCCCGCAGCACGACGTGATCCTCCCCTTCACACGCATGTTCGCCGGACCAATGGACTTCACCCCGGGGGCGATGCTCAATGCCGCAAAGGGAAACTTCCAACCGATCTTTTCTCAGCCGATGAGCCAGGGGACCCGTTGCCACCAGCTGGCAATGTATGTGGTATACGAGAGTCCACTGCAGATGCTCGCCGATTGCCCCTCGAATTACCTGCGCGAACCGGAGGTCATGGAATTCCTGAGCGACGTACCCACGACGTGGGACGACACGAGAGTGTTGAACGGCCTCATCGGGGAGTACGTTACCGTGGCCCGGAAAAAGGGAGACGCCTGGTACATCGGTTCCATGACCAACTGGACCCCGCGGGAGATCACGCTGGACCTGACGTTCCTGGGAAAAGGAACCTACGAAGTCATTGCATACGAGGATGGGGTGAACGCCGACCGGTACGGGAGCGATTTCGCAAGAAGGAAAACAAGCATTGCCTCTCCAGGCCCTCTGCGGATTCAGCTCGTGCCAGGGGGAGGATGGGCGGCGATTCTCAGGAAGAGGCGGTGACTCTCTCTGATCCCGTCCCTTTCAGGCCGGGGCTCCGGGATACCGAGGCCTCGGGGGGGACGAATTGTCCAATTGATTTTGGCCCGTTCTCACACTAGATTGCAGTGAACGGAATTTCCTACCATGGTCCAAACCTGGAGAAGAACAGTTTCATGAGGAGACGCGATTTTATTAAGGCAGCCGGCGGTCTTGCGGCGGTATCGCTTACAGGGTTGGGGGTCGGCCCGATGACACAGGGTACTCCGGAGAAGGCTGCTCCGAAATTCCCACGGTACCGGGGCTTCAACTTGACAGAAAAGGCCGGCGGCATGGGACCACGACGGAAATTCAATGAGGAAGATTTTGACATTCTCGCGGACTGGGGGCTGAACTTTGCCCGCATACCGATGTCGTACTGGAACTGGGCTTCAAGAACCGACTGGTATTCCATCAACGAAGACGTTCTCACAGACATTGACGAGGCGGTTCAGCTTGGCAAGAAGTACAACGTTCACATCAACCTCAATCTTCACCGCGTTCCAGGCTACTGTATTAATGGCCGCGACCTTGAGACTGTGGACCTGTTCAAAGACACTCCGGAAAACATGCAAAAGGCCCTGGATGCTGTGGTCTTCCACTGGAAGATGTTTGCCCGGCGCTACAAAGGGATCCCGAACTCCGAACTGAGCTTCGACCTCATCAACGAGCCTCCGAAAATGGCGGATGAGACGCGATATGTGGAAATCGTCAGGGCCCTCGTGCAGGGAATCAGAGAGGAGGACCGCGGCCGTCTGATAGTCGCAGACGGGAAAGACATCGGCCGGACGCCGGTCTATGGCATCGCAGATCTGGGTGTCATGCAAAGCACGCGAGGCTATGACCCCATGAGTCTCACCCACTACACCGCCACATGGGTACCAAAAGACGAATTTGAGACATTCAACTTCCCTACCTGGCCGTTGAAAGGAGACGACGGGAAGCTCTGGGACAAAGCCGCGCTAAAAGCCAAGTTGATCGACCGATGGCAGCCGCTGGTCGACAAGGGGGTTCAGATTCATGTGGGAGAATGGGGCTGCTACAATAAGACCCCGCATGATGTCACACTCCGTTGGATGCGGGATATCCTGTCTCTCTGGAAAGAAGCCGGCTGGGGTCAAGCAATGTGGAATCTGAAAGGCTCGTTTGGTGTCCTCAACAGCGAACGGGCCGATGTGAAATACGAAGACTATAAGGGACACAAGCTCGACCGCAAGATGCTCGAGCTCCTCAAGGAGTATTGATGACCCTGACGGACAGGCTCTCCTGGTCAACCTTGATTCTGGGTCCGGCGATTGCTACTTTTTCTGCACAGGTCTTTGGAATCAGCCTCTTTGCGCGTCAGCTCAAAGAGGCTTTTTTTCCCCGGCAGGACCCGGGATCAGGCATTTCCCGCGTAACACGATACCGATAGAGGAGACTGCGAACATGTCCTCCAATGGCCATTCTCTTCCGCCTGGCTACATGGGAAAGATTCTTCACATCGATCTCACCCATCAGAAGACCGATACGGAAAACCTGGATCCTGATCTCGCTCTCAGGTTTTTCGGCGGCCGGGGACTGGGCGTTGCACTGCTCTGCAGGCATTTTATGGAACTTCTGAAGAGCGGCGCCTACGCGAACCCGTTCGTGCAGGTCGACCCGTATTCGGAGGACAACGTCGTCATTGTCTGCTCGATCGAGA
>DAIUKN010000160.1:0-6210 GCA_036848195.1 Bacteroidota bacterium | reverse complement strand
CGGTCTCATCTACAATCGACTTCCCAACCTGGAGATGCTCGAGACGATGAGTCATAAGGCCGAGGTGTTCGGTTTCTTCGCGCTGAGCATCGCCATCGTCATCGGGCTTGTCTGGCTCCCGCGGGTATTCACCGACTTTTCCTATCTCGATCCGAAGCTGATCGGAACATTGGTGATCTGGGTGATTTACGCCATCGGGCTGGCCGCAAAACGGCGATTCGGCTGGCAGGGGCGGAAGATGATGGTGGTTTCCGTCGTTGCATTCGGGTTCGTCTTCTTTTCCATGACGGTCATCAACATCTACCTCAGCAGCTTTCACAGTTTCCACTAAGACGGCGCGGCTGCGATGAATCTTTATTCTGTGGGGATCAGTCATCATACGGCCGCCGTCGAAGTACGAGAGAAGATGTGGCTCTCGGAAGAGGAAATCCGTGCGGTGCTTGCGCAGCTCAAGGAGCGTTTCTTCACGGAGTGTGTGCTGGTCTCAACGTGCAACCGGACCGAGCTGTACGGCATGGCCTCCGGGCAGGTCGTGGACGACGCGGCGCTGAAGAAGTTCCTGATTGACTTCAAGGCCGCCGGACAGGGTGTTGAGCCGTCCCATTTCGTCGGGGTTTCGGCCGGGAGCGCCGTGCACCAGCTCTTCAAAGTCGCCTCCGGTGCCGACTCAATGGTGATCGGGGACATCCAGATTCTCAATCAGGTGAAGGAAGCGTTCAACCTTTCCAGGGAGATGAACGCAGCAGGCCCGGTCATGAACCGGCTTATGCAGGCAACGCTCCACGTCGGCAAGCGCGTCCGCTCCGAAACCGCAATCTGTGAAGGTGCAGTGTCCGTGAGCTATGCAGCCGTGGAGCTTGCGAACAAAATTTTCGCCGATCTCACGAAAAAGTCGGCCCTCCTCATCGGTGCGGGAGAAACCGGGGAGCTCACACTGAAGCATCTGGTGGGGAAGGGGATCGGGCAGATCAAGATTGCCAATCGCACCCGTGAAAAGGCGGATGCCCTCGTTGCTGCCCTGGGCGGAACGGCGATCGACTTCACAGGGATTGTTGACGTGCTCCGGTCGGTCGATATCGTTGTCACATCCGTTTCCAGCCCGGGCTACATTATCCAGCCCGAGGATGTCCAGAAAGTGATGCGCCAGCGGTCCAACAACCCGCTCTTCATCATTGATATTGGCGTGCCGCGCAATGTCAATCCCGCCTCAAAGAAGATCGAAAATGTATTCCTCTATGACATCGACTCCCTGAACACGATTGTCGACAAGAACCTGGATCGGCGGAAGGCGGAGATACCCAGAGTCAATGCGATCATCCAGGAAGAATTGGCCGATTTTTTCAACTGGTATAACGCCCTGGAAGTGGGCCCGACAATCCAGGACCTCCGCGAGACGTTCGAAAGCATCCGGCAGCAGGAAGTGGAGAAGAATATCAATCGGTTCAAATCAGAAGACCGCGAGCTGGTCGAGCTGCTGACGAAGAGAATCGTCAACAAGCTCCTGCATCAACCGATGGTGGCGTTGAAGGAGGGGACGGAGCGCGGGAATGGCCACGCCGAAACCCTCCTTCGTGTGAAGACTCTCCGGGAGCTTTTCGGCATCTCCCGCGCAGACAAGAGGGTGGATGAAGACGAATGATGTCGTGAGGATCGGCACGCGCGGAAGCGAGCTGGCACTGTGGCAGGCACACTGGGTGCAGCGCGAGCTGGGCGAACGCCACGCGGAGCTGAAGCTGGTCGTCGAGATTATCAAGACCACAGGCGACAAGATCCTCGACTCTCCCTTGGCGAAGATCGGGGACAAGGGGCTTTTCACAAAGGAAATCGAGCAGGCGCTCCTCTCAGGCGAAATTGACCTGGCTGTTCACAGTCTGAAGGACCTTCCCACGGAACTCCCGGAGGGTTTGACCGTCGGTGCAGTGAGCAAACGGGAGGACGTGCGCGACGTCTTTATTCCGCATCCGGGCAACGGGCAGGTACGGCTCCTGGAGCAGCTCCCTGGAGCAAAGATTGCCACCGGAAGCCTCCGGAGGAGATGCCAGCTCCTCAACCTCCGTCCTGATTTCACCATTATCGACATCCGCGGAAATTTGAACACGCGCCTGAAAAAGCTGGCGGAATCGGACTGGGCGGGCATGATGCTGGCGCGCGCGGGTGTGGTCCGGCTGGGATGGGAATCGAGAATCGGCGAGACGATCGAGGCCGATGTCATCCTCCCGGCCGTTGGACAGGGAGCGCTGGGAATCGAGATTCGCAAGGGGGATAAACGCATGCTCCGGCTTGTCTCCGGCCTTATCGACAGGCCCACAGAGCGTGCAACGGCTGCGGAACGGGCCCTCCTTCGCCGGCTTGAGGGGGGCTGCCAGGTTCCGATTGGCACCTTCGCGCGCGTGATGCCGGACGACCATGGCAGCACATCCCTGCATCTCGATGCCATGGTCGGTTCGCTCGACGGCCGCTCGATTGTCCGGGGGAAGACGCAGGGCGATCCGACGCGCGCCGAGCGTCTCGGTGTTGATCTCGCAGAGACGCTTCTCGCTGCAGGAGCAGACACGATCCTTTCCCGGATCCGTTCGTCAGACCAGAACCCATGAGTTTGAGCGGCAGGACGATTGTTATCACCCGTCCCATTGGCCAGAGCGACGCCCTGGCCGCCGAAATTGAGGCGAAGGGGGGACGGGTGCTGATGTTTCCGCTGATACGAATTGCACCGCCGGAGTCGTGGGAGGCTTGTGATCGGGCTCTCGCGAATCTCCGGACGTACGACGGCATCCTGCTCACCAGCGTGAACGGCGTGGAGAAGTTCTTTGGGAGGGCTGCAGCCGTCCGGATTGACAGGGCGGCTTTCGAAGGCCGCGACATCTATGCCGTGGGCGATAAGACCCGGCATGCCATCGAGCGCAGAGGGTTTTCGGTGGCGTCGACGCCCGGGAAGTTCTCTGCAGCCTTCCTTGCAGACTCTTTCGCCGGCAAGGAACTGCTTGGCAAGAAGTTTCTCTTCCCGTGCGGGAATCTTGGCCGCGATGAGCTGGGGCGCGGCCTTGAGGCATCGGGGGCAACTGTCGACGCAGTGGTGGTGTACCGGACCATGGGCCCGGACCCCCTGGTTTCAGCGTCGCTTCGCCTAGAAATCCGGAAGGGGGGTGTCGACGTCGTGGCGTTTGCAAGTCCCTCGGCGGCGCAGCACTTCGCCGAGATCATGCCGGCCGTGGAGTTCGATGCTGTGCGGGACCGGACGAAAGTTGCGGTAATCGGCCCGACGACTGCTGAGGCAGTGCGGGCGCTCGGGCTGCCGGTGGACATCCTCGCGGGTGAGGCCACTTCAGGCAGCATAGCGCAGGCAATAGACGAATACTATTCCCGATAGGTATGCAGAACGACATTTTTCTCCGTGCGTGCAAGAGACAGAACGTGGATCGCACGCCGGTCTGGATGATGCGCCAGGCGGGCCGCTACCTTCCAGAGTACCGGGCAGTCCGCGCGAAGTCGGATTTCCTCACCATGTGCAAGACCCCCGAGCTTGCCGCTGAGGTTACCATCCAGCCGGTCGATATCCTCGGGGTTGACGCGGCGATCATATTTTCCGACATCCTTGTGGTTGCAGAAGCCATGGGAATGACGTGGGAAATGGTCGAAGCCCAGGGTCCCCGTTTTCCTCACCCGATCCGTTCAAGGGCGGACGTCGATGCGTTGAGAGTAGCCGACCCGGAGAAAAGTCTTCGCTACGTCACGAGCGCCATCGAAACCACCAAGCGCCACCTTGCAGGACGCGTCCCCTTGATTGGGTTCGCCGGTTCGCCGTGGACCCTCGCCGCGTACATGATCGAAGGAGGAGGGAGTTCCAGCTTCCGATACGCGAAGGGGATGATGCTGGAGGAGCCGGAGACATTTCAACGACTTCTGGAAAAGATTATCACGTCCGTGCGATTGTATCTTGAATCACAACTGGCCGCCGGTGCGGACGCAGTCCAGATCTTCGACACCTGGGGGGGGATTCTCACGCCGGACGCCTACAGGAAGTTCTCGCTCGACCCCATGTTCTCCATCGTTTCCTCCCTGTCGCGCGAGGGTCAACCGGTGATTGTCTTTTCCAAGGGGGCCAACCACGCGTTGAAGGAGATTTCCCAGATCGGAGCCGACGTTGTCGGGCTCGACTGGACGGTGGACTTGGATGAAGCGCGCGCCCTGACGGGTGACCGGGTCGCACTGCAGGGAAATCTCGATCCGTCCACACTCTACGCCTCTCCGGAGAGGATCCGCAAGGAAGTCAGGACCGTCCTTCGGAAGTACGGGAAAGGCCCGGGTCATGTGTTCAACCTGGGGCATGGTATCACCCCCGATGTTCCTGTCGAGCACGCCCGTGCAATGATCCGGGCGGTCAAAGAAGAGAGCGCCATCTACCATTGACCGATGAAACCGACGAAGACCGCCGTTGTTCTGCTTCAGCTTGGAGGGCCCGATTCACTACCAAGCGTCGAGCCATTTCTCTTCAATCTCTTTTGCGATCCCGATATCATCGATCTTCCGCTGGCGTTTCTTTTCCGCAAGCGGCTGGCACGCCTCATCTCGAGGCGCCGGGCTCCGAAAGTGGAGGAGTACTACAGGAAGATTGGCGGCCGCTCGCCGATTCTGAAGCTGACGCGACGGCAGGCTTCAGCCCTTGAATCGGCGCTTCGTCCCAGGTTCGACGCACCGGTTCTCATTGCCATGCGCTATTGGCATCCGATGACGGAAGCCGCGCTCGACGAGATTGCCTCCCGCCGCATTGAACGGGTAATCCTCCTCCCCCTCTATCCCCATTACTCCAGAACCACAACGGGGTCAAGCGTCAACGAGTGGCATCGAGTGATGAAAGAGCGGGGGATCAGCGACGTCCGTGTTGACGTTGTGGATCAGTACTGCGAACATCCGTCGTACATCGATGCCATCGTCAGGAATATCTCGATAGCCTTGAACCGGGTGCCCGCTCGTGATCGCGGAAAGATTCACCTCATCTTCAGCGCCCATGGGACACCGATGAAATTGGTAAGGAGCGGTGATCCCTATCAGCAACAGATTATCAGAACCACCAATGCCGTTGTGCAGGCGGGGAAATTCGGGTTGCCTCATTCGCTCTGCTACCAGAGCAAGGTCGGCCCTCAGAAGTGGCTGGAACCATCCCTCCTGGCCACGGTCGAGCGGCTCGCCGCCGACGGGGTCACGCATCTCATCGTCGTTCCCATCGCCTTCGTGTCGGACCACAGCGAGACGCTGTATGAGATCAACATGGAAGTACGGAAACACGCGATGCATCATGGAATTCGCTATTATGATATGAGTCCGGCGTTGAACACGAATCCATCCTTCATCCGGGCCCTGGCAGACGTTGTTCTCCAGAAGGGGGAGGCATGAACGGAACCCGGTCAGTGATCGTTATCGGCGCGGGGGTGTCCGGGCTGACGACTGCCTTCTGGCTCCGGAAGGCGGGGATTGACGTGACCGTCTTCGAAAAGGAAGCGTGGCCCGGAGGGACCATGCGAACGACACGCGAAGGGGAGTGGCTGATCGAGACCGGACCGAACAGCGCGCTCGAGACGACCCCCCTCTTCGGAGAAATGTTCGATGCTCTCGGAATCACCGGCGAGAGGGAATATGCCGATCCATCCTCAAACCGGAGGTACATTCTCCGGAACGGCCAGCTCCACCCGCTCCCCATGTCACCCGGGCTCTTTCTCACGAGCAGGCTCTGGACTTCGAGGGGGAAGCTCCGGCTATTGAAGGAGCCGTTTGTTGGACGAGGGGAGAAAGAGGAGACCATTGCCGAATTTGTTGAGAGGCGGCTCGGAAGAGAGTTTCTGGACTACGCCATTAATCCTTTTGTTGCCGGGGTGTATGCGGGGAATCCGGAAAACCTGAGCGTCCGCTCCGCATTTCCCAAACTCTATGCGCTCGAGGAGAGATACGGCGGATTAATACGGGGGATGATCGGAGGGGCACGCGAACGGAAGAAGCGTGCGGAAAAGGCGAAAGACCGCGCCCGGATGTTTTCGTTCCGTTCGGGGATGCAGACTTTTCCCGAAGCCCTTGCCCGGGATCTCGGTGGCCGGTTGAGGCTGTCAGCTGCGGTGAGCTCGATCGAAAACGGGCCGTCGTCAAATCGTCCCGGGCGATACGTGGTCCGGTTCGAACAGGATGGTGCGATCCAGACTGTTGCCGCCGATGCCGTTGTCG
>DAIUKN010000159.1:0-6220 GCA_036848195.1 Bacteroidota bacterium | reverse complement strand
GTGTAGAGAGCGTTGACTCCCACCGATCCCTCCCTGATCGCGGCGATCAGTCGTTCTTTTTGGGCCGGGGAAGCTTGGGCCATGTAACTTTCCAGCTCCCATGCCACCTCAAGATTCCATTTGAATCGTGCCTCTGGCGAGAACGCACGTGTGTTGTATGCAATTTCGATTGCCTGATCGACATACGCAATGTGATTCTTCTGCACTTCCACCTGGTACGCGGAGTAACCGATATCCGTGTGGGAATGGGGTAGGAGGTACAACGCTCTCTGATGAACGGGCCGGATCATAAGCCGCTCTTTCTTGAGAATGTCGCGTCCTTCCGCAACAACAACTTCGACCTCCCGGGGCTCGCGAACGGCCTTGACCGGCAGGAGTACCGTGGTGACACCCCATCCAAGGCGCGTCACACGCAGGTTTTGCGGATTGACAGACACTGACACGCGGCGTGGAGGACCGAAGTGTTCAAAGCTTACCTTGAGCACCTGGCATACGGTGTCCTGCGCCGACACGAGCGCCGGGAGACTGCCGATGCGGATTCGCTCTTCGAGGGGATACTGAAAAGTCATGTACCATGCATTGCTCCCTGCAGCCTCGCCAGAGACTCGGATTCTGAGCGATTCTCCTTCCCGAACAAGTGACTTCGGAACCTTCAGCACCATGTAGCCGAAAAGATCCTGGAAGCGGTCCGCGCTGGTCGCACAAAATGTCAATGATGTCCCCCCTTTCCCGTTTACGGTCCATGCTTTTCGTGTCGAATCTCTCGCCGTCATAAACGTGAACCAGCGCTCACCGTTCACGGACATCTCAAAGGGATACGCACCTTTGCTCCCGGACAGCGCAGCAAGCCACACGAAGGAAAGCTCTTTTCCTTTTGCAGGGCCAGTGACAATGCCGGTCACCCACTCGATGGGCTTGTTTTGGCGAGTGGCCCTGACTATCAACGCCTTGCGCGCTGATTCAATCGCCGAATGATAATCAAGAGTTTCACCTGATACAGAGTGCCCGAATCCACTGATGATCGAGGACCTCGCGCCTGGGAAGACGAGGCCACAAGGGACTTCCTGCGCACGGACGGACGATCCGGCGTACGCAAGCAGGCTAGTCAGGGCAAAGAAAAGATGGAATCTGCACATCATTGCGCTCCGGTCTGTGCAAAAAAGGTAGGGAGAATATGTCACGGATGGTACCTTCTTGAGGTGATTGGCTGCGCGCGGCTGATCGGTTCCGTCGGTATAAGAAATGGAGGGTTTCCTTATTGCACTGGCGCCAGGACGACTTCCACCCCGGCGTTCGTTTCAAACTCAAGCAAGCCATGATTCTCACTGATCGGCCCTCCCGACTTCCCTGCTCTTCGCCACTGTTTTCCATCCACGGGGTTTGCGATCCGTACACGGCCGCCTTTCTCAGATACAATCCTGATCTCGTGGACGCGGCCGTCGAGCATGGAGGCGGAAACCAGAAAGGCTCCCTCCGCCCGCAAGTTGACGAATGAAACGGATCGCCAGCCCTTTGGCACGGCCGGGAAAACTCTGATGGTACCAGTGTGGCTCTGGAGAAGCATCTCCTGGACCCCCGCAGCGAACGCGAAGTTCCCTTCGAGGGTAAACGGCCGGTACGTAAACGTTGACTTGCCTGTACCCGATTGATCGCCGTTGACGTGGAAGCTATTCGGCAGACAGAAGCAGTCGGCAAAACTCCTGAGCGCTTCGGCCGCAGCCTCACCGTCGCGCGCTCTTGCCGCGAAGCTGCCAAGCCAGGCGTATGAGTAGCCACACCACAGATCTGTCCCCAGCCTCTTCAGGTCAGTCAGGCTCGCACGGATCGTCCTCCGGTCCGCTGCCCCCTTTTCCCAATCAACGATCCCTAAAGGATGAATTGCCATGAGATGGGAGAAGTGGCGATGCGATGCGGCCAGAGGCACACCGGGAGCGACCAGCAGCTTTCCATCCTCCTCTGCGCGCGCGAGGTCGGGCCACTCCGAGAGGTTCCTGCGCCACTGCTCCGCCTCTTCCTTGCGTCCCAGGGTATCGGCCATTTCGGCGGCGGCGCCATAGAGCCAGCGAATAAGTGCCAGATCGAAATTCGTCGTCTTCGCAAACCACGCATCGATTCCGTTGTCGTTGATTTCAGGACTCGAGCTAAGCGGCAGAGTGCGTTTGCCATCCGCCCTACGCCGGGAGAGGCCCTGAAGGAATATCGCAACATCGTGGACCCAGGGATACGCCCTGGATTCCAGGAAGTCACGGTCCAGACTGTATCGCCACTGGAGGTAGAAATGATGGGACAACCAGGCTGACACAGTCGGCGAGAGCGAGTACTGAATCCAACCTCCCATCGGACGGCCAGTGAGTGTCGAGACCCCTGGAAAGTTCAGACCTGGTCGTTCAAAGTAGGTCGTTGTGTACCGTTCCGCCTCCGACTTGCATTGCCAGAGCCAGTCCAGAAACGATGACCCTTCCTCGAGGTGATTCGCACTGTAGCAGGGCCAGTAGCTCAGCTGGGTGTTGAGATCATTATGAAAATCACCCTTCCACGGGGGAATGCTCCCGTTATCCGCTGTCCAGACTGCCTGCAACGTGATCGGCGGGGCCCCACGGCGTGATGCTGCACCGAATTTGTAGATTTCCCGGTACCACTGCCGCTCAAGGACTGAATCAGGGAGGCGGATAGAAGATTTTTTCCAGTAGGTCCTCCACCATGTTTCATGCGTCTGCCTGTCGATGTCGATCCACCGCGCGGGGGGATCAACCGGGATTACGGCGCTCTCCTCCCGCGTGAGACCGGGCACGGGGTCCAGGGCGACGGACCATGATCCTTCAAGCGTTGCGGAATCGACCTGCCGCCAGGTGACGATGACCTCATATCCAAATCCCGACCATCCTCTCTGATGGAACCGGGCGGAATTCTTCCCGGAAAAGGTCTCGGGAGGAGGATAGCCCAGCCGGCGCAGATCGTCCCCCTTAACGACGTCAGCCTTTCCGCGTCCGGACGAGTCGACTCCCGCATAACGCGGCGGCACAAGGCGTGGTGAAATCGGTGATTGGAGGTGTTCCAGCAGAAACCATCCAAGAGGTTTCGTCGCGTGGACGAATGTCGTTAGAGTTGTCCCGTTCTTCCACTCAACCGTGCACAGAGCTCGGCGAAGCGAAAGGCGAACAGTCCTGATTCCCCCGAGGCTCTGGATGTCAAATTCCAGCGCTCCGGCCGGTATTTTGGTCGGTGCGGGATCACGATCATACGGAAGATCGAAAAGTTCTTGAACGGGTTTGTAGTCGTTGTTTCGCACCTGCTGTTCCACCCAGGCAAAGCGAAACTCTGGACGGTCGAACTCCTTCACCGACCGGAGATCCCACAGGTCCGCCCGGTCGAGCGACATCCGGAGCGCCCCGTCCTTTTTCCAGACAAGTGCACCGATCAGCCCGTTACCCAAAGGTATTCCTTCATCCCACGAAGTGGCGAGATCCCGAAAGACGAGGTCGTGCCGATCGGAAACCTGGGATCGTAGAGGATGACAGACACCGAGGAGAACCGTGATCATCAGGACGATCGGTCTCAGGCGAATATGGAACTTGCTCACGCTGGCAGCCCGGTTGGCCCGGCCCTCTTGATTTCTATCAGGGATTCTGGTATTTTGAATTATCATTCCAGGATCAAGAGAGTCTGCAATTCCATCTTCCGATCTCTTCGATTTCCTCAAAACCGCAGGACTGTTCAATATCTGGTAAAGGAGGAGGCATGTCATACCAAAAGGGATTCGTGCTCTTCATGCTTGTATCCTTCCTCTTCATGTCTGGCTGTTCGTCCGGTGTGGGGGGATCCGCCGACATGATCGGGACACTGACAAAGAGCCTCGGCATCTCGCCGACCCAGGCGATTGGGAGCGTTGGTGCCATTCTCGGTCTCGCCAAAGAGAAGCTTGGCGGAGGCGACTTCGCGAAGATTGCCAATGTCATCCCCGGCTCCAGCGGCATCATGAAGCAGGCTGCTGAACTCCTCGGGAATACCGGAACTATCGGAAACGCTGCGGGTCTGGTTCCGCTTTTCGGCAAGCTGGGCATAAGCGGCGATACGATCCCCAAGGTCGTCCCGGCAGTCACGGATTTCGTCGGCATGGCCGGCGGTGACACGGTTGGCAACCTTTTGAAGGCCGCGCTCAAGTAACGTGCAGGTCATGTGACTCCGTTGGTACGAGAAGCCGCACCTCGAATCTGAGGTGCGGCTTTGCCTGTTGTATCCCCATTCTCAACGCGGGGGGAGAACCCGGAGGAGCATTGCTCCGTGCCGGGCCACGGGTGTGGAGTATTCCTCCTCGAAGACCCCCAGATCCTTCTGCTGCCACAGGTCACGGACAACACGTCTCCGGGGAAGACCGATATCCGACCACCGGACTGTGACCTTCGCTTCACGAGGGCCGAGGTTGAAGAGGCCGACCGCCCTTGATCCATCCTCCATCTCTTTTGCCCAAACCTCCAGATCTCCTCCCTTTATCACGCGGCCTGCTTGTCTTCCGAGAGGATCCTGATTGACATCAAGCACCTCGTCGTTTGTCAGCAGGTTCAGCGTAAAATCGTCCAATCGCGTCATATCGCAACCGATCAGGAGCGGCGATGCAAGGAGCGACCAGAGCGTGATGTGCGTGCGTTGCTCATGCGGTGTCAATCGGGTCGGGTGAAGCTGCGGTCCCCAACCAACATATCCCACCACCAGCATGTCGGGATCATTCCAGTGACCCGGACCGGCAAAACCTTCATGCCCCGCCTGCTGGAATCCAATGCCGGACATGCTCTCCCACGTATCCTCAATATCGCCGGTCGTCCGCCAGCAATTGCCCCCCACCTCAGCACCCCATTCCCACACATTGCCCATGCCGTACTGGCAGAGGCTGTACACAATGTCCCTCCGGACGCCGTCGAGGGCAGCCCGCATAACAACATAGGGTTTCTTGAGCTCGGGCAGGCTCCGATCCTTTGCGATGCTTCCGTACGAACACCAGTCATACTTTAGATAGTCAATCCCCCACTCCGCGAACCGGCGTGCATCGTGGCTCTCGAACTGGTAGCTTGCCGTGAACCCGGCACAGGTCAAGGGGCCGGGTGACGAATAGATTCCGAGTTTCAGACCTTTCCCATGGACATAGTCGCTCAATGACTTCATATCCGGAAATTTCCTGTTTGTATTGATCATCCCGTCCCGGTCGCGCCGTTCTCCCCGCAGGAGCTGATCATCCGACCCCGGCTTGATCATCCAGCAGTCGTCAATATTGATGTATGTCCACCCGTGGTCAACCAGACCGCTGCGGACCATTGCATCAGCGGCAGAACGAACCTTGGCGTCGTCAACATCGCCGGCAAAACAATTCCAGCTGTTCCACCCAAGTGGCGGCGTCAGCGCGACCCGTTCGCCGACCACGATCCTCAACGGCCGCTCTGCCGCTCCAACGGCGTTACGGGCCCGGAGCGTTACCACATGCTCTCCCCGCTCTGTGAGCGTGCCTGTAATCCTCCCGGTCGCCGGATCGAGCAGAAGCCCCCGCGGAAGGGCATTCGCCTGGAATTCCATGGGCCGATCACCCGTCGCTGCTATCGTGAAGAGGAACGGCGCTCCGGGACGAACGCCGAAGACCGTCGGGCCATTGATTCTGGGCTTCGGGGATGGTTTTGGTGTGAGAGTCAGGCTGATCATTTCCTGCCGGTAGAATTCTCCCTCCTGCCGCCGCAGGCCGATGTAGGTACTCCGCACCCTGTCGAGATCGGCACTTCCCCGGACGTCCACCGGCCCCTCTACCGCAGTCAAACCAAGAGACTCCGCGAGTCTTCTGTATGCCGATACATAGCGCTTTCCGAGAAGGGAATAATCGCCCGCCGGCCAGTCCCCGGTCCAGATTTCATCTCTTCGTTCCCATTCAATCTCTTGACGCGCCTCCGGAGCACTGAAATCCCGGCCGATCAGCTTCCAGATCGTTCCCGGATCGACATCCAGAAGCGAAAAGAAAAAGGCGGTTGGGCCTCCTCCGTTGCTGATCTTCATGAGCAACCGATTCTCTCCTTTTCGGAGAGTGAGAGCGACGGTATCCTGATTCGGCACACAACCGCGATCGATGTTGTGCTGATAGACCATCGTCCCATTCACCCAAACCTTGATGCCGTCGTCGCTCCCGAGAAACGCTGCAAGAGTGGTATCCTTCGCGATCGTCACCAGACGGTAGACATAGTTGGCG
>DAIUKN010000158.1:0-6285 GCA_036848195.1 Bacteroidota bacterium | reverse complement strand
GTCAAGGTGGTTCTCGATGGGAATCTACAGATCGGCAGGATCGAGTTTAGCTATCGGTAGCCTCTAATCCGCCGTACCTGTCGCAATCCAAATGTCACGGCCGCAGCGTCCCCACGCCCACTCTGTGATGGCGACTGGGCGGTGAAACGACCGATAGACAGCACGGACTGAAGTCCGCGGTACAGGCGTGGAGCTGCACCGCAAGCTTCAGCTCGCGCAGGTGCAGGGGGACCTACGGACGTCCTCCGACGTTTTCCCTGAGCACCGAAATTCCACTCGCGTCGATCTCAAATCCCCTCCCGTCACGCACTGCAACGGGAAAGGCCTTCTGATTGTTGGGTGCCGCTGTTCCCCTGAATCCGGTGATCTGAAGCCCATCAAAGTCGGTTACTTCGATCCCATGAGTGAAGTAGGGCCCTTCCACTGCGTCCCAGGTCAAATCGAGATCCCTGATCTTGAGGTTCTTCACATGCTGAGCATACAGGCCCGGAATATCGTGCGAGAAGAGCTGGAGCTTCGGGTCCAAGACCGGGCGGAGGTCGAAATTCCCGCCGCTAACGCCGCTGAGCGGGCCGTCCGCAAGACGGAGGGCGACGCCCTCAAACGAGACATCCTCGATCACACTTTCATCCGATCCATAGACGACGATGCCTGATTCCCCCCTGCAAACAATCTCCCGGAATCGCACGTTTCGGATCTTTGCGGGGAGAACATCCTTCAGAAGGCGCACTGCGGAAAGGTGGATCGGGTCTCCCTGCCCCCACCAATCGCCGGTATGCAGACGCGTTTCAATAATGATGTTGGAGAAGATGAGATTCTCGATCGATCCCCTGTCGCGCGCAAAAATGCCAATCCCCCTGTTGGAGTTGGTAATTGTGATATTGCTGAATGTGTAGTTCCTCATCGGATTCTGGTCGAAACCGCCGATACGGATTGCGGCAGAGCGGGACTGGAGCGTACAGTTGGTGACGGTGATGTTCTCCGAAGGATGTTTCAGGTTTTTGAAACCCGGGAGGTTGAAATGATGGTCGTAACCCGTGAGAACAATACAGTCGTCGCCGGTGCGAATGTCGCAGTCCGACATCTGGACATTGCTGCATGATGTGAAATCGATGCCGTCGTTGTTCGGGACAAGCAGATTGCACCAGATCCTGACGCCGGAGACGATGACTCCGTCGCAGTCGGCGCAGTGGATCGTCCAGAATGGAGAGTTCGTGATAAGCACGTCCCGCATCGTCACGTTCCGACAATCGGAGAAGATTACCATCTGGAACGGCCGGTCCTTCGGAACCAACGGTCCGTCCCCAACCCCCTGCTTCACCTCGCGGAAATGTTCTCCCTGCCTCGTCCACGCCGAGCCCGTGCTGTCAATTTTCTTCGCCCTGTCGAGCACCATGAATGAATCACCATTCCCATCGATTGTCCCCAGCCCCGTGATCGACACATTCTGGGCCCCCTGGGTGAACAGGAGACCCACCGGTCTTTCACTCAGGGAGTAATCCTCAAGCCGTGAGCTCCCTTTCAGCACGCCGCCGCTTTCCAGATGCAGATTGATATTGGACCGAAGCTGCAGCGACCC
This sequence comes from Bacteroidota bacterium, assembly GCA_036848195.1. Taxonomy (GTDB): domain Bacteria; phylum Bacteroidota; class Ignavibacteria; order UBA10030; family UBA6906; genus DAIUKN01. The sequence goes on along the minus strand of DAIUKN010000158.1, from coordinate 4,706 downwards.
GGAGAGAAACACCCCCGGAGGCACGGAGACGGTCCCGCCTCCACGCCGGGCGCATTCGTCGATGGCTTTCTGTATCGCTCCTGTATTCAGGGCCTTGCCATCTCCCACAGCGCCGAAATCAGAGATTCGAAACGAGGGAGTCTGGCTTCGGGCAATCGTGGAAACAGCAATGAACAACGTGAGAAGCTTCAGGCGCCGTGTCATCATGACGGTTTTCCTCCCATGCTTGTGAACCCGGGCGACCCGGCTCCCTCCTCTCCAGCACCACCGGTCCGCAACACCTCACGGCGCATGACCTCCCGCCCGAGCAGGACGAACACCGGAACATATTCGACGAGAAGAAGGAGCGGCTGGTCGTTCCACTCACCGGATGCCCTGTATTGGTACACGACAATATTGGCGATGTTGGAGAGGCCGAGAAAGACGAATACGGCAATCGACCACCGAATGACGAGCAGGGCCGCAAGCCATGTCAGGTACCAGGGGTGAACCACAGGCGAAAGAAGGATGAACCCTACAAAGCCCCAGAAGATCTTCTCCGTGAGGGGTCGGTCGATGAAGGCCAGGACCCCGATCCAGCAAACCATCATGACGGCCATGGCCCGATGTGCGGTCTCGTTGGAGCCGGTGAGAAAGAAGATGACAGAAAAAATGCTTCCATTGAATTCCCAGTGTACGCCGAACGTTTTCAGCGACTCCACCATTCCCAGTGTCGGTTCGTAGTAGAGGAGATAGCCGCAGATGACCAGAAGGACCGGAATGGACGGGTATACGAAACGCCGCGCTCCTTTGTCCAGGTGAAACAGCAATGGCACCAGAATGAGGGGAACCAGCTTCGCGAGCGCACTCAGCCCGAGCGCGACAACGGCCTGCAACCGCCGGTTCGTCGCGAAGCAGAGAAGTGCGAGAACCAGAAACGTGATCCCGAGCGCATCGATGTGTCCGTCAAGCCCAAAGTACAAGATCGGAAGGGGTGACCAGGCGTACAGCACGAGCGACAGTTGGCTTCTCCCGTACCGGCGCAGCAGCACACACAACAGCAGAATCGTCAAGCAGTCCAGCCCCGCGAGGAGGAGTTTGAGCCCGGCCGCAGATTCGCCGAACAGTTTGTGCGAGAAGAGGAAAAGCCCTTCTGCGAGCGCCGGATAGAGCGTACGCAGCTCGGCATGATTGACTTTCGCCGGGAGGTCCGCGCTGGCAAGATGCGAAAGATGCGGATCGGTCGGGACGTACGCGAACGGATTGACACCCGATGCAGCGACCTTTCCGTCCCAGAGGTAGCGGTAGACATCATCCGACCCGACGACCGGATGGGGAACGAGCGTCAGACGGAAAAGTACTCCGAATGCGACAATGAGCATGACCATACCACGCCCGGTTTCGCCGGAGGATATGGAACCCCGGAGGTTCCAGACCAGCCACGCAAGGAGGAGAAACGTTGCGAGATTGACTCCGATGAAAAGCAGCACCTCTTCAGGACCTTCATGAACAAGAAAGAAGGTCAGGTAGCACAGCTCCATCGAGAGGCCGAAGAGTGTGAGGCGGAGCGCAGACATGAGTACCCTGAATCGGAAGAGTGATCAACGCAATATACGGAAAAAAAACACGCCCGACGAGGAGCCGGGCGCGCTCGAAATCTCTCTTTCGCATTCCCTTTCTACTTCTTAACCGTGTAGCCCGCGGGTACCTTAAACTTCTCTGCCGGAACATTCACGTTCTCTTCGAACTTCTTCGCTTTCACCGAGCTTTTCATGCTCTTGTTGTCAGTGGCGGTCAACAATGTGATGTTCTTCCAGCCGGCAAACACCGTCGTCCCGTATTGCGTATCCAGCTTGAACGACTCACACTCTTTTCCAGCAATGGTTGTATTGGCGAGTTTCTTTGCCTTGTGGGCATCCTTGTCTTTTTGGGAAATCTCATTCCAGTCGAACCGATACTCGGTTCCCCGATATGCGGTGCCACGGTCGTACGCCGCTTTCTCTGAAGGAATCACCAGATACAGGCTTTTTCCGTCACTGAAGAAGGCTTCCTTGATCCTGTCCCCGTCATAGGTCTCACGGCATTCCTTCAGACCGTAGTCATCGAAGTAGACCATGACCTTGTTTGAAAGCTTCATCCCGCCTATATCCGCCGTCTGTTCGAGGGTGATAATCGCCGATTTGATCCCGTATTTGTTGCTCTGACCAAAAGCCGTCATTGCGGCGGCCATGAGCAGCAGAAGAACCATTCCTCTATTCATTCTGTTCATGAGTGTCTCCCGAAGGTGGAATGTGCCGCATGCTTGGACGTGCAAGAGAATATAGCCAGACTTTTCTGTTATCAAAAGACTTCCGAACTATTTTTCACATACTCGAGCAATTCGTCGCCCTGTGCGAACGCAAGAGCCGTAGACGTGTCTGCCGCCCCATAACCATAAGGCGATTTTCCGGTCGGCGCATCTGAGAGATTGGCGTATGGGAAAGCGGCACTGGGGACAAATCCGGTTGCTTCAACCGGCTTTTCGGGCGTAAACGGGCAAACGATAGATCTGCCCGCCGGTTCCACGACCGTGAGATTACGAGGATGAACGTCCGTCGGGGCTGGATCACGATCAGCGCTCAGTACTGCAGTATCGTGAAGGTCTTTTGCAGAACTGCTTCACCCGATGGCCGCACGATGGTGGCAACCACTCTCTCTCCGGCAACCTTGTCCAGGGGCACCTGAACCGTCTGATAGGGTCTGATCTCCGGCAACTCCACGACGTTCCTTGATGTACGGAAGTCCGCGCCCGGCTCGGACCAGTAAAGTCTATACCCACGGAGCGTGTAACTCGGCAGACCCACACTCCCCATGACCACCACCTCCAGTGGTCGACCGGTTGCCCATGGAACGCTGAGGAGTTCCAGAGGACTGCTCAACCAGGCAAGAACTTCTGCCGATGGCTTGGCCTTGCCTTCGATGTCGAATACTCCATGGACCCGCTGTTTCAAAACTCCCGTACCGGCCTCTCCCATATGCGTGCGGTAGTCGTTGAGACAGAAGTAGATTGCTCCGGCGACGTACGTTTTGGTTTCATACACTGACGTATGGTACACCATGTCACGCAGCCTGCGTGAGTCCCCTCCCTGGTTTGCGGGTTCGCACAATCCATATTCAGAGATCACAAGGGGTTTCGACGGGAGATAGGCATGGATCGTATCCAGGATTCCGCCGAGCCGGGCCGGATCTCCCAGGTACCAGGTATCCTGATACTCATTGTGCATCACCACGTCACCGACCATCGAGGCGTCAGTCCCGTTCGAGAATGCCAGCTGATTGCTGACGTAGTTCACAAGCCTGGTATCGTCGAGCGACTTGGCATACCGGTAGAGTTCCTTCACTCCGTCGATGATCCCCTTTTCCCGTGAGGAAAGCTCGTTCCCCACTCCCCACATGACGATGCTTGGATGATTGAAGTGCGCCAGTATCATTTCGTCCAGATGCACCTTCGCGACGCGAAGGAGCGTGTCATTCAGCGGTGTCCGGCTCCCCCACAAGGGCACTTCTTCCTGCACAAGGATGCCGTGCCGGTCGCACCAGTCGATGAGCGCTTCGTCCTGCTGCCAGTGAAACCGGGTGAAGATAGCGTTCACCGAGCGCATCTTCTTCAGCATTGCGAACATCTCGTCTTTCGTCTCGGCCATGCCGCGGTCGATGCTGGATCCCGGCATCCACTCCACCCCCATGAGCCTGACCGGCTCACCATTGAAAATGATTTGAGTCCCGCTGGTCCGGATATCCCGGAAACCGAACGTGGTGGCGTAGCGGTCCGTCTGCACACCTCCGGATTTCAGAATCATCTCCAGCCTGTAGAGATTGGGCGAATCGAAGTGCCAGGCTTTGGCATTCCTCATTCGGAACGAGAACTTTCCGCGGCCATTCCGCAGATCCACCTTGTAGTTCGCCTCATGGACAAGGTTGGCCGTTTTCTGGTTCTCTTCGCGGACGGTGATGACACACTCAAGGTTCTTGCTGACGGATTCTTTCCAGCCGAGGAAGGCCGCTTCCACGGTGACGTTGCCCTGTGTGATCGAGTCCGAACCGGCAAGCGAATGCAATCCCCTGACATGGAGATAATCGATTGCCGGAAGCTGCGTCGCGATCAGTGCAATTGACCGGATAATCCCCCCGTCGTTTGGCCAGTCAAACGAACGGAGGAACGGGATGGAGCTCCGGCTAGGGGAGTTGTCCGCACGCACAACAATTCGATTCGCCCGACCCGGCTTCACATGCCGTGTAATATCAACAAAGAACCGTGTGTACCCTGCGCCAGCATGTTCCCCGGCGTTTTCACCGTTCACCCAGACCGTTGCATCATGATAGACTGCGTCACATTGAAGCCGAACCGTCCTCCGTTCCCACGATTGCGGGATGGGGATTTCCTTCTCGTACCAACCTGCCCCGGCGTAGAGTTCACTCCCGGGCTCAACGTTCCATGTATGGGGAACAGTCACGCTCCTTGTTTGCTCAGCCGGAAGGCCCCTGTCGAACCATTTTCCGGTCAAGCCTGATTTCGTCGAATCCAGGGTAAATTTCCATGTGCCGTTCAGAGAAATCTCTTCTCTCTGGGCATGCGCCGTGAAAGCGATGCCGATTGTCCACAGAACGAGGAAAAACCTGATCCAATTCATTGTGCATCCCATGCAATGTGGTAATCAGAGGGAAATGCGGAGTATACAAGGAAGACC
>DAIUKN010000157.1:3308-6288 GCA_036848195.1 Bacteroidota bacterium | reverse complement strand
GTCGGCGAGCTCTTCGGAAGCGGACAGATGCAGCTCCCTTTCGTTCTCCAGTCAGCCGAAGTCATGAAGGCCGCTGTCTCCTATCTGGAACAGTACATGGACAAGGCGGAGAGCACGTCGAAAGGGGTCATGGTGCTGGCCACGGTGAAAGGCGATGTCCATGATATCGGGAAAAACCTCGTCGACATCATCCTGACCAACAACGGCTACAGGGTCATCAACCTCGGCATCAAATGCGCGATCGAGACGATGGTGCACGCTGCGGAGGAACATCGTGCCCATGCGATCGGCATGAGCGGGCTCCTGGTGAAATCGACCCTGATCATGAAAGAGAATCTCGAGGTGATGAACGAACGGGGTGTGACGATCCCGGTTATCCTTGGGGGCGCGGCGTTGACGCGCCGCTTTGTCGAGCAGGATCTCCGCCGGGTCTACCAGGGGAAGGTCTTCTATGCGAACGATGCGTTCGATGGGCTCCACTTCATGGAGAAGATCATGGGCGGCGGGATAGCCTATTCTGTTGAAACGGCGGTGGTCGAAGTTGAAGACGATACGCTGACGGGGACAGAGGCAAAGATCGCGCTTGCGGAGCGCGAAGACCTGAGGTACCGGGATTCCGCTCCTCCCCGGTCGGGGGATGCGGGCCCGCGGCGGTCCCGATTGCGACCTGTTGAGGACGTTCCGGAGCCGCCCTTCTGGGGGGTGAGGGTCGAGGAGGATTTCCCCCTCGATGAGGTCTTCCGGTATGTGAACGACGTTGCACTGATCCGGGGACAGTGGCAGGTGCGTAAGGGGACGATGCGTGAGGAGGAGTACCGATTGCTTCTCGACACCAAGATCATACCGGAATACGAAGCTCTCAAGAACGCGATCAAGCGGCAGCAACTCCTGGCGCCAAAGGCGGTTTACGGATATTTCCCCTGCCAGTCAGATGGAAATGACCTGATTATCTACGGTGATGACCGGAAAACGGAGCGTATGCGCTTCACGTTCCCGCGCCAGCAGACAGACCGCTTTCTCTGTCTTGCGGATTATTTTGCAGGCGTTGGCACAGGCAGGATGGATGTGGTTGCCTTCAGTCTTGTCACCATGGGACGCATCGCATCGGAGCACGCGGCAACGCTCTTCGCCTCAGGAAGCTACAAGGACTATCTCTACTTCCACGGTCTGAGCGTTGAAGCCGCGGAGGCGCTGGCCGAACTCTTGCACAAGCGAATCCGGGAAGAGCTGGGGATTGCCGGGAAGGATGCCAGGGAGATCAAGCGGCTCTTTTCCCAGGGGTACCAGGGGTCACGGTACAGCTTCGGGTATCCGGCTTGCCCGAACCTTGAGGATCAGTCGAAGTTGTTCGAACTGCTCGACGGTGAGCGGATCGGCGTGCGCCTGACAGAGGAGTTCTCCCTCGATCCGGAGCAGAGCACGAACGCGATCATCATCCACCATCCTGAAGCGCGCTACTTCACGATCAAAAGGTAAAGAAACCCTTTGATGTATGTCGGCATGGCGGTTGCTTGCAATTCCAGAGGTTTTTTGTTAGGTTTACCAGGTGTGAGTCCCCTTTTTCTCAAAGGTATTGAAGAATTCAACAAAGGCTCCTTCTTTGAGGCGCACGATGCCTGGGAGGAACTCTGGGTCGAGGCGAGAGGCGAGGAGCGTCTTTTCTATCAGGGTTTGATCCATGCCGCAAGTGGCTTTTATCATCTGGGAAACAGGAACCACCGCGGTGCCTGCAGTCAGTTAACAAAGGCCCTGTTGAAACTGAAGAAGTATCTCCCTTCCCATCAGAATGTCGACACCGCGAGTCTGGTGGGGCGTCTGGAGGCATGTCTGCACGACGCCGAACGCCTCACGGAAGATAGCGGAGGGACATTTGATGCGCAAAAGATCCCGAAGATTCATTTGCTGTAACGTGACGTAGACCGATTAATAAATGGAGGAAGATTCACATGGCAACGATGATCACTGAAGAATGCATCAACTGTGGTGCATGCGAGCCCGAATGTCCGAATACAGCGATTTACGCCGGCGGCGTCCAGTACGAATTCAAAGGACAGATGTTTGATGCGCTGTCGAACGACTTTTACTACATTGTCCCCGAAAAATGCACGGAGTGCGTAGGACACTTTGACCAGGAGCAGTGCGCGGCGGTCTGTCCTGTCGACTGTTGCGTACCCGATCCGAACCACGTCGAGACCGAAGAGGTGCTTTTTGTGCGCGCGAAGGAGCTTCATCCGGAAAAGGAGTTTGCGGAACTCGGTGCTTCCACCTCTCACTTCAGGAAGGCCTGACGCCGGACGTAACGGTAGTCCATAACGAGGGGTCGGTTTGTCTACCGGCCGGCAGCGACCGGCCTGGATGCACACCGACCCTCTTTTTTTGAATCTTCATGAAGATCGGTTCCTATACCGTGTATCCCATCGAGACCGGCCGTTTCGCGCTGGACGGCGGCGCCATGTTCGGCGTTGTGCCGCGTCCCCTCTGGGAAAAGGCCAATCCGCCAGACGATCGGAACCGAATTGCCATGGCGGCACGAGCCCTCCTCCTTCTGGGCGACGGCCGTCGGGTTCTCATTGACACGGGCAACGGCTCGAAGATCGATACGAAGCTATCCTCTCTCTATAAGTTTGACACGAGCCGGTACGACCTCCTCTCGTCACTCCGCGCGCTGGGTCTTTCCCCGTCCGACATCACCGACGTTATCCTGACGCACCTCCATTTCGACCATGCAGGCGGCGCGACGGTGCGTGAGAACGGCGAGCTGCGACCCACCTTCCCCCATGCCACGTACTATATCCAGCGTGAGCAGTGGGAAGCGGCGCACAACCCGACGGTGCGCGATCGGGCGAGTTTTTTCCCGGGAGATTTTCTCCCCCTCGAAGAACGGGGAATGATCCAGTTCACCGAAGGTGAAGGCGAAGTGCTGCCCGGCATTACTGTCCGGGTCGTCCACGGACATACCTCGGCCCTGCAGTGTCCGATC
>DAIUKN010000157.1:0-3298 GCA_036848195.1 Bacteroidota bacterium | reverse complement strand
CCTGATTCCGATGACCCCCCACATTCAACTCCCCTGGATCATGGCGTACGATCTCCGTCCGCTGGTAACGTTAGAGGAAAAACGGAAAGTGCTCTCCAGTGCCGTGGAGCAAGACTGGATCCTCTTCTTCGAACATGATCCCTCGGTTGCCGCTGCGCGTGTAGTGCGGACGGAAAGGGGAATCGTTCTGGACGCGCCCGTTGATGTCGGCTCCTGAAGGATTCGTCAGAGTGGGGAAGATCACCGATCTTGCCGAGAAAAGGGGCGTGTGTGTCAAGGTCGGTGACGAAGAGGTCGCCCTCTGGCGCGTCGAGGGGAAGATCTTTGCGATAGGCAATGTCTGTCCGCATCAGCACGTCCCGGGACTTCACTTGGGCGTGCTCAAAGGATTATCAGTGGCTTGCCCGATGCACGGTTGGACATATTCGCTGGAGACGGGGGCCGTGCAGGAAGGGGAAGGAAGGGTGAAGACGTACCGTGTCCTCGTTGTGGGAAACGAGATCTACCTCGAGGAACCACGGCCTATCTGGTGAAGCGGGATGCCTACACCGACGGAGCTAGTAAAAGCAGAGGCCCTTGCGCTGGGGTTCTCAAAGGTTGGGATTGCCTCCGCAGCAACGATCGAGGGGGAGTCGCAGCGCCTGAAGGCGTGGCTCGACCGTCGCTATCAGGCCGGCATGTCGTGGATGGAGCGGAACCTCGATAAGCGGTCCGATCCCCGGGCTATTCTTCCGGGCGCACGCTCTGTCGTCTCCGTAGCGCTGAACTATTATACCCCGGTGTCCCATTCCAGCGATGAAAGAACGGGGAAAATCTCGCGGTATGCCTGGGGTGACGATTATCATGGCGTGCTCGGGGAGCGTTTGGAGAGCCTTCGCGTTTGGATCGAGAAGGAATTCGAGGGAGAAAAGGGAATCTGGTATGTCGATACCGGTCCGGTCATGGACAAGGTGTGGGCCGAGCGCGGGGGGATAGGCTGGGAAGGGAAGCATACCAACGTTATCACGCGGGAGTACGGTTCGTGGGTGTTTCTTGGCGAATTGCTGACGACGCTCGATCTGAACCCGGACGAGCCAGCTGTTGATCATTGTGGCACCTGTACTCTCTGCATAGAGGCCTGTCCGACGGCCGCCATCGTTGAGCCTTATGTCGTGGATGCGAACCTCTGCATATCGTACCTGACGATCGAGCATCGGGGTGAAATCGGAACAGAGATTGCGGAGAAATTCGGGCGCTGGATTTATGGCTGTGATATTTGCCAGGATGTCTGTCCATGGAATCAGAAGTTCGCCACGCCGACGGAAGAGGAGCGATTCGAACCACGGGCGGGGAGCGCGGCGCCCCTGTTGGCGGAGTGGGTGGAGATGAGCCAGGAGGAATTCAGGGAGCGATTCAAGGGGAGTCCCGTCAAGCGCACAAAATGGGCCGGTTTGATCCGGAACATCCGAGCCGTTCTCAGGGGCGGGATCAACGGGGCTGCGGAGGGATGACCCTTTCGCCGGACCGGAGCATCATATGAATTACAGTGTACGGGGTCGTTCATGCCAACGAGTCATCATAAGGTCATCATTGTCGGATCAGGTCCGGCGGGCCTGACAGCCGCGTTGTATAGCTCGCGCGCGGGTTTGGATCCGATTGTGTTTGAGGGGATGCAGCCCGGCGGGCAGCTCACCATCACAACGGAGGTGGAGAATTTCCCCGGATTCCCGAACGGAATCATGGGACCGGAGCTGATGGATCTCTTCCGCGGACAGGCGCAACGGTTTGGAGCAAAGTCGATCTACAAGAACGTGACGAAGATCGATCTTTCCTCGCGCCCGTTCAGGCTCTGGGCCGACGACGAAACCTATTCCGCCGATGCACTCATTATTTCCACAGGTGCTTCGGCGAAGTGGCTTGGCATTCCTTCCGAGAAAGTGTACATGGGCTATGGCGTTTCAGCGTGTGCCACGTGTGACGGGTTCTTTTTCAAGCGCCTGGAGGTGGTCGTGGTTGGAGGCGGAGACACGGCAATCGAAGAAGCGACGTTTCTGACGAAGTTCGCGTCCAAAGTCACGATCATCCATCGTCGTGATTCGCTCCGTGCATCAAAAATCATGCAGGAGCGGGCAATGAAGAACCCGAAAATTGCCTTCGTCTGGGATTCGGTGGTTGAGGAGATCCTTGGCAAGGATGAGGGGGGGAAGAAGAGTGTGACCGGTGTAAGACTCAGAAATGTAAAGACCGGCGCTTTATCTATCGTGAGAACCGATGGCCTCTTCATGGGAATCGGCCACAAGCCGAACACCGAGCTTTTTGCCGGCCAGTTGGAGATGGATGCGGTGGGGTACCTGGTCACCAAGGAGCGGAGCACAAAGACCAGCGTCCCCGGCGTATTTGCCGCGGGGGATGTCGCTGATAGTGTCTACAGACAGGCCGTCAGTGCCGCAGGGACGGGCTGCATGGCGGCAATTGATGCCGAGAGGTGGTTGGAGAGCCAGCACGACTGACCAGCGCTATGGCGGCTGCTTTCAAGACTCCGGGGAAACCCGGAGTTTCCTTTTTTTGGGGGGGAGGGGGGGAGTCATCTTGATCAGTTCACAGGCCTGTCCAGTAGGTCTGACCATCTGGTCTGACCAGTTGACCAATAACCTGCATAAATGGCATAGCTGTGCGCCAATAAGTCAACGCGTGTATGCCATAATTGCTGAGTTTTTATGCCAAGTTGTCGGTGACATTTAGGCGAGAAAACCGGAAAGATTCCTATAAAGGTATAATAACAAATGAGTTATGGGGATGCGCCGGAATATGGCACATCGATTGAGATAGAGTGTTCAGCCAATTGATCGAAGAACTAATACGGAGGAACCAATCATGCTGGTGAGATTCGAACGGGATCCCCTTTTCCAGAACTTTCTGGCAACTCCCTGGACTGCCGGCCCTGCGCAGCTGCCAAACATAGACGTGGCCGAGTACGAGAACGAAACGGTCGTGGTTGCAGAGCTGCCGGGGGTGAAGAAGGACGATTTGAAGTTAACGGTGCATGACGGTCTGCTGACCATTGCCGGCCAGCGAAAATCTATTGGTCTGCCTGAGAGTTCGCGCTGGCTGCGGAATGAAATTTCTGCCGGCTCATTCGCCAGGACCATCGAAATGCCGCACGCCGTGAAGGGAGAAGGGATTTTTGCAGAATTGACGGATGGTATTCTGAGGGTCGTTCTCCCGAAAGCGGAAGAAGCCCGGGCGCGCGAGATCACGGTGAAATGAGGAGGAAGAAACCATGATCTCGCGCGCCCGGGCTTCTTCCGCTTTCGGGAGA
>DAIUKN010000156.1:0-6361 GCA_036848195.1 Bacteroidota bacterium | reverse complement strand
TTTCAAGGTACCGTTCGATCACCTTCCCGATCCCGTCAGGGGTGGAGAGAATCTGCCCACCGTGGCCATCCCACACCGGGCTCGGTCCCGAGATTCCTTTGAGCTGCTTAACGATCTCCCGCGGCTCGATGCCCGAGCGGAGTGCAAGAGATATCAGGCGGCTGATCGCCTCGGATTGCGCCGCCGCGTTCCCGCCGGCCTTGCCGATGGTCGTGAACACCTCGCAGAGGCCGTCTTCATCTTCATTGATCGTAATATAGAGATAGCCTTCACCGGTCTTGATCCGTTCCGTAACGCCGAACGTGGTCTGTGGCCGCTGCCGGGGGCCTTTCCGGTGTTTCTCCTCGTGCCTGGGTGGTGCCTGCCCGGCGCTCTGTTTCTTCGCGAATTCCTCCGTCTGGAGGATCCCTTCGCGGCTTCCCTCACGGTAGACGGTGATCCCCTTCAGTCCGGCTTTGTAGGCCGTCATGTAGATGTCGGCAACCGTGTCAACGCTGACGTCTTCAGGAAGGTTCACCGTCGAGGAGATGCTGCTATCGACATACTTCTGGATAACGCCCTGCATTTTGACCCGGAAATAGGGGTCGATCTGGTGGGCCGTCACCACATGGTCCGGGAGCTTCTCGTCGTCGCCAAACATCCTCTTGATGAGGGGGTGATAGACCTTATACTCGGAGAAGGTATCGCCGTCGTGGTTTTTGACCCTCCGCCGGTAGCTGGTGCAGAAGATCGGCTCGATGCCCGAACTGGTCTGCGCCACGATGGAGCCGGTGCCGACCGGAGGCATGGTCAGGACGGTGCTGTTCCGGATGCCGTCGCGCTTGATCGCCTCCTGGATTTCCTGCGGCAGGGCCTGAACGAACTTACTCTTTGAGAATCCATCCCACTGGAAGAGGGGAAAGGACCCCTTCTCCTTCGCGAGCGCGATTGAAGTGCGGTACGACTCGTCGCGGATCACGCGCATCATCTTTTCGGTTTCGTCGAGCGCGGCCTGCGAGTCGTAGCGGATCTTCATCATGACGAGGGCATCCGCGAGGCCGGTGATGCCCAGTCCGATGCGGCGGTCGGAGGCCACGGCGCGCTTGATCTTGTCGAGCGCGTGGTTCTCCATGTTATAGTCGATCACGTTGTCCATGAATCGCGTCGCAATCCGGGTAACCTCTGCCAGCTCGTCATACTTGAATCGACCTTCGTCGTCGACGAACTTGCTCAGGTTGATGTTCCCCAGGTTGCAGGCGGTGTAGGAGGCGAGGGGCTGTTCGCCGCATGGATTCGTGCTGGTGAGAGGATTCGCGTACTCCACGTTGTGGTAGTCCCTCATCGTGTCCCAGAAGATGATTCCGGGCTCGGCCGATGCATGGGCGTTCTTGATGATCTTGTACCAGAGCTCTTTTGCGCGCACCTTCCGGAACGCTTTGCCGTTCCAGCGGAGTTCGAAGTCCGTGTCGTTATTGACCGCATTCATGAACTCATGGGTGATCAGGACGCTGATGTTGGCATGCTGCACCTTGATCCGGCGAGGGTCGTTCTTGATGTTGATGAAGCGCTCAATATCAGGATGGTCGATCCGCAGCGTAAGCATCAGCGCGCCCCGCCGTCCTGCCTGGGACACAGTATTTGTGCTCTCGCTGAAGAGGTTCATGAATGCCGTTGCGCCGGGGGAGTGGTCGATCGTGGCGTTGACGGCCGCCCCCTCGGGCCGGAGAGCCGACAGGTCGGTGCCCACGCCTCCGCCGGTGCGGTAGACCATGGCGGATTCGGACAGGCAGCGATAGATACCTTCAAGGCTGTCGTGTTCGATCGGAATGACGTAGCAGTTGGAGAGCGTCGGTCTGCGGCGGGCGTCCTCGCGACCGGCGCCGTGCATGACCCTGCCGCCGGGCACAAACTTGAAATCGAAGAGGAGTTCCAGAAACTTATTGTACCAGTACTCCTTGTCGTTCTCCACCGAAGCCAGCGCCTTGGCGATCCTGTTCCACATGTGCATCGGTCCCTGCTCGTTGGGAGCAAGGTACTTGGCACGGACGACGTCCGCGGCCAGATCGTTGTCGCCATAATAGTCGCGACAGTCCAGCGCCAGGTCCATGATGCTTTCGTTCATGGCGCGCGCCGTGCCTTCTCGGCCGGCGCCGCGCGTGGCTACTGCAGGTGAGGTCTCTTTTTGGGCCATATCCGTTACTTCCTTCAGCAACTGATAATGAAATGATGTGGGAATTCGTTCTTGAGATGCAAATACCCCCGTATAACCCTGGCGTTTGAAGCGCCGGGGCCATTTATGGAAGGTTCGAAACTCTTTGTGAAAGGCTGCTGGTCAGCGTTGAAGCGGGAGTACCAGCAGTGGGCAGGAGTAACCTCCGCTGTGACAACATCTTTGCGGAGTCAGCTCTCCCTGTTGTCGAGCCGATCAAAAGTGCCGGCGGAAAATATACAACGTTGACTGAGAGAAGTCAAGTTAATAATTTGTCAGAACACATTTCCGCTGGTTCTTCAATCACTTACTCGCAGAAAAATCTTTTGTGAAGCATCACTGATCAGAAGATCGAGATGTCAGCGATCCGCGCCGCGCGAGAGGGCCGCGAAAACCCAATCAAACAGATGCGCGCTTGCTTTTCAATCCTCCCTCATGTATTATCATCGTAACTGGAATCTCTCCCCGAACCCCCCAAAGTCCCATCACCCAGGAAGCCCGCCATGGCAGTTGTAGTGCAGTTCACGACGATACCCGAGATGCTCCAGCGCCTAACGGAGAAGTATGCCGGCCAGGCGCGCCCTGCCCTGATGCACAAGATCGACGGGAAGTATGCCGGAATCACCTACGCCCGACTGGCAGAATCGGTTGAACAGTTCGCCGGCGGCCTGGCCTCGCTGGGGTTGAAACAGGGTGAACGCGTGGCCATCATCGCCGAAAACCGGCCGGAATGGGTGATCGCCGATCAGGCAATCGCCGCCCTCGGCGCGATTTCCGTCCCAATCTATCCAACCATGACCGCGAAGCAGAACGAGTACATCTTCAACGACGCCGGAGTGAGGATAGCTATAGTATCAAACCAGTTTCAGCTGAACAAAGTTCTCCGCGTCCTTGTGAGCTCTCCTTCTCTTGAAACGGTCATCATCATGAGTGAAAAAGGGGGGCCTTTTGACGGAGGAGTGCTGGGGTTCAGCGCGATCCTGGATGCCGGGAAACGTTTTCTGAAAGAGAACCCTGACCATCTGCGTGCGTCACGGATGACCGTCAAGCCCCAGGATCTCCTCACCCTCATCTATACATCCGGGACGACCGGTAATCCAAAAGGCGTGATGCTCACCCATCACAACCTTTGCAGCAACGTGATCAGCTCAGCCCAGGTCATTGATATCGGCCCTGAGGACACTCTGCTCTCGTTCCTTCCTCTCAGTCACACGTTCGAGAGGATGGCCGGGTACTACACGGCGATGGCATGCGGAGCCACAATCGCCTATGCCGAGAGCGTAGAATCCGTCCGCGACAACATGCTCGAGGTCCGGCCGACGATCGTGACGACTGTCCCGCGGCTGTTTGAACGGATCCACAGCCGCGTGATCAAGCAGGTAGAGAGCGGTTCGCCTTTGAAAAGGAAGATATTCTCCTGGGCTCTCCGGGTGGGAAAAGAGTATGCTAGCATTCGGCGTGCGGGGGGAGCGCCCTCCCCGATCCTCTCCGCGAAACACGCCCTGGCGAACCGCCTGGTCTTCAAGAAACTTCAGGAGAGGACGGGGGGGAGGATGAGGTTTTTCGTCTCCGGTGGAGCCGCACTTGCGAGAGAGTTTGGGGAGTTTTTCGAGGCTGTGGGACTCAAGATCATTGAGGGATACGGACTTACGGAGTCCTCCCCCGTTATTTCGGCGAACCGCCTTGACCAGTATAAATGGGGGAGCGTAGGATTTCCAATCCCTGGCGTGGAAGTGAAAATTGCCGGCGACGGGGAGATCCTGGCGCGCGGCCCGAATGTCATGCGCGGGTACTGGAACAACCCTGAGGCCACGGCGGAGGTGGTGGACTGGCAGGGGTGGCTTCACACGGGTGACATAGGCCATCTGGATGCAGAAGGTTTTCTGAATATCACTGACCGGAAAAAGCACCTTTTTGTCAGTTCCGGCGGGAAAAACATCGCACCTCAGCCAATCGAGAACCTGTTCCTCTCCAGTAAGTTTATTGAACAATTCATGCTCATCGGAGATCGGAGGATGTACCTGACAGCCCTTATTGTCCCCGACTTTGACGCGCTGAAAGAGTTCGCCGATTCTCACAAAATCTCGTACGCGGACAACGTTGAGTTGACCAGCCACCCGGAGATCAACAAGCTGATCGAAGGGGACATTAATTCCATCCAGAAAGATCTGGCCAACTATGAACGTGTTCGTAAGTTCACACTCCTGGACAGGCAGTTCACCATTGAAGACGGCGAGCTGACGCCTACGCAGAAGATGCGGAGGAAGGCGATCGAGGAGAGGTACAAACATCTCATCGACACGATGTACGAGGCGGTCCGCTGAATCTCGGGACCCGTCATCGTTCCTCGGCCATTCGTTGACATTCACCCCGTTTTTCCTTAATTTTTCAAGAATACCCACGCAACTTCGGACCCCCTGATGGTGTTAGGAATAGTACCATGATAGAGCAATACGCCCCCATTGGCATTATGATCCTGTTCGGGCTGCTGGCCGGGATCGTCTTCACGAATATCAACAAATGGATCGGCCCGAAGCGCCCCTCGGAAGAGAAGCTTTCGACGTATGAGAGCGGAATGGAGCCGGTGAAGTCGGCGCGCGAGCGGTTTTCGGTGAAGTTCTACCTGGTCGCGATGCTCTTTATCATTTTCGACATCGAAATCGTCTTCATGTATCCCTGGGCAGTGATGTTTCGGCAGCTCGGGGTGTTCGGGTTCGTGGAGATGATGGTTTTCATCGTCGTGCTGTTGGTAGGATTTCTGTACATCCTGAAGAAGGGAGCGTTGCGATGGCAATAGAGAGTCTGCAGCGTGACGGGTTTCTGACAACCCGGCTCGATGAGGTGATCAACTGGGCGCGGAAGAACTCGCTCTGGCCCATGCCGATGGGGATCTCATGCTGTGCCATCGAGATGATGGCAACGGCTTCCCCGCGGTTCGACATCTCCCGGTTTGGATCCGAGGTCATGCGTTTCACACCCCGGCAATGCGACGTGATGATCGTGGCCGGGACGGTGACGTACAAGATGTCGCAGGTGGTTCGAAAGATCTACGACCAGATGCCCGACCCGAAATGGGTAATTTCGATGGGTGCCTGCGCTTCATCCGGCGGCATGTTCCGCTCGTACGCCGTTGTTCAGGGGATTGACCAGTTTATTCCCGTGGACGTTTTTGTTGCCGGTTGCCCGCCCCGTCCTGAAGCGTTGTTGCAGGGCCTGATGGCCTTGCAGAGGAAGATCGAAAAAGACCGGACCATCGGATCGCTGGTCAACAGGGAACAGGTGTGGATCCCCGAGAGTCCGGCGGCCGGAAAGGCTGGACAACCCGCATGACGAACAGCGATCTGATCGAGAAGCTGAAGGCACGCTTTGGCGAGACCATTCTGGCCGCAGAGGAGTTCCGCGGCGACCTCACCATCACGGTGAAGAAGGAGGAGATCGTCGGCGTGGCGGAATTCGTGAAGACGGAACCCGATCTCGCTTACGATCTGATTATCGATGCTCTCGGTGTGGACATGTATCGTCCGGAGGGGCGATTCGAAGTGGTCTATGTCGTCTATTCTCTGAGCCACAAACGTTATTTGCGTCTCAAGGTCCGGGTTGGTGAGGAAGATCCCGTCGTTCCCACGGTGACGGGAGTCTGGCCCGGTGCGAACTGGCACGAACGTGAGACATTCGATATGTTCGGCGTCAGATTTGCAGGTCACCCTGATCTCCGCCGCCTGTATATGCCCGAGGAGTTCGAATTCCATCCGCTCCGGAAGGATTTTCCCCTGATGGGCATTCCCGACTCCCTTCCTCTCCCCCGACGATAGCCCTTATGCCCGTACGTATGCCCGAAGAAACCAGAAAGAGTCAGATTCTTGCCGCCCTCGAGGATCAGGACACCACGGTCGTTGTTGACGAGGCGCTGGAGAACGAGATGGTGCTCAACATGGGTCCCCAGCATCCTGCGACCCATGGCGTCCTCCGTCTCCTGATCCGTCTCGACGGCGAGACCGTAGTAGCGGCTGTCCCCGAACTTGGCTATCTGCACCGTGGTTACGAGAAGATTGCGGAGAATTCGACGTACCATGAATTTATCCCGCACACAGACCGGCTCGATTATCTTTCGCCTCTCTCGAATAACGTCGCCTACGTGCTTGCGGTAGAAAAGCTTGCGGGCATCGAGGCGCC
>DAIUKN010000155.1:0-6371 GCA_036848195.1 Bacteroidota bacterium | reverse complement strand
ATGGGGATCCCCCAGCCAGGAGGTTCCCAGCCTGACAATTCCCGCACTTGAGAGCCAGTGGTTGACAAAGCCGAAGCGATCGTTCAGGACCCATTTCCACGCAAATCCCGCAACGACGGGGGAGACGACCCATGGGATCGTATAGAGAAATGCGGCAACGTTGTTGACCCGGCCGATCTTCACGTTGAGCAGGACTGCCAGGCCCAGGCCAACCAGGACGGCGAGGAGTGTCCCTGCAACGGCATAAATCGCCGTATTGCGAAAGGCTAGCCAGAAGAGATCGTCATTGAAGATCCGCCTGTAATTGCGCAATCCGACCCATTCGTTCCCTCCTTGTATCAGACTGACATTCAACACGCTGTTGATCAGGTTCTGCACAAGAGGATAGACCAGTACGAAGACGGTGAACAGCAGCGCCGGAAGCAGCAGAAGGTATGGGGTGGATTTCTTCATTTCTTTCCGTCGATGATTTCCTGCGCTTTCCGAGCCGCCTCTTCGAGTGCCGCCTCCGGTGAGAGCTCCCCTACGATCGCCTTCTGGCAGTACGGCGTAAAGACATTGCTGGCGATTGCGATCATGCTCGGATGGGGGGGCCAGGGCCGCGCATGGCTCAATTCATTCACGTAAAGGGGGAGGTCCTTGACATTCTGTGCCGCAGGACTGTTCAATGCGGATTTTGTGACGGCAGTGGCGCCCAGATCCTGTGTTATCCAGAACATGTCCGCCTCTTCATTGCGCAGGTACTTGAGCAGCTCCCAGGACTCGTTCAGGTGCTTCGAACGGGCATTGATCGAATACATCACCATGTCCTGCAGGGTCGGCGCCGTATCATACTGCGCCAGCATGTCATCGGGCACAGGGACGGGAACGACGTACATATCTTTGCCGGGACTCTTGTCATCCACCATCCCCCTGAACCAGGGTCCTTCAATGCTCATCGCCGCCTTGTTGCTGCAGAAGAGATCATTGATCTCCGAATGAGTATAGGCCAGGAACCCGGGGGTGATGGAGTGATCCACCTGGTACATCTCCGCCATGAGCCTCAACGCAGCAATGCCCCCGGGCGAATGAAACCCGATTCTGGTGAGATCATCGGACAGAACATCGACACCCGCCTTGAGGAAGAACGGAATCAACCGATAGGCGAATCCCCCCTTATCCCCTCCCATGAGCACCAGGCCGAATTGATCGAGCACTCCATCGCCATCTGTATCCTTCGTGAGGCGCCGTGCCACTTCGCGAAACTGTGACCAGGTCTTCGGCGGAGCGATCCCCTCTTTGTCGAAGAGCTCTCTGTTACAGACCAGAACAAACGCGATGGCGCTCGAGGGAAGCCCGTAGTAGTTGTCTTTGTAACGGGTCGATTCAAGCACGTGTGGGAGATACCACTGCCTCACCTGCTCAAAGTCGGGGAATTTGTTCACCGGGTAGTAGTATCCCGCCTCGCCAAATTCCGCAGCAAAGTTGGCGTGCGTGTTCATGATGTCGGGACCCGCCCCTGCGCTGAAATCGGCATACAGAATTTCCCGGATCATGTTCCAGCTCTTGTCACTCTGCACGACCGTGATTCCCGGATGCGTTTTCTCAAAACTATGGACCCGCTGACGAAGGAACTCGATCAGCCTTGGCCTGCCGCCAAAATTCCAATCGTGGAGCTCGACGCCATCGCTCTTCTTGTTGCAGGAGAGAAGGGAGAGGGAAAGCATCAGTGGGACGAAGTACCTGGTTCTCATAGCCATTCCGAGTGTATCTGGATCCGGGGAGATGCTGATCTGATTGAGCGATTCTTATGCATGAACTGTTTCCCGCGCAGCATTCACGAAGGCGAGGAAATTCTCCGGTGGCGTTCCCTGCAAGACTGCGTCGGCCGTGGAAACAACATGGGCATACCCATGGACAGCGGCAGCAATGTTCTGGACCTCATTCGCAATCTGCTCCGGCAGACCATCGCGCAATATTCGAAGATTCAGGTTTCCCTTGGTACAGATCGTTCGATCAATGTGGCTCCGGGACTCCGCCAGGTCGTTGTCCCCCTCGGGCGGAGGGGCAATGGTTTCTATCACATCAGCGCCCATCGCATTGAACACCCCATCCCTGATCAGTTTGCTTGTGTATCCACAGTTGTGATACCAGAAGAGGCCTCCGTGCCGGTGGGTCCAGTCGGCGAACTTCAGGATATACGGCAGGTCCATCGCTCTGAACAGGGCGGGCGACGTCATCTCGAGTCCATAACTTGAATCGCTCATGAAGTCGATCCCCTCCTGCAGCGCAATGGACATGACGAACAACGATGCTTCATACACCGCTTCCATGCTTCGGCGGAACACTTCCTGCCAGTCCTTCCACTGGTAGAAAATATTCGTGGGATTGATCTGGTACCCCAGCCAGGAGGGATGGGGATGTCCCATGACAATCACCCCTTCCTCCCCGACCTTCAGCCGCCAGGCCCGAAAATAGTCACGGATCTCCCCCGCACGGCCAGAGACCTGGTCGCAGACCGCAACGAGCAGCTCGTGATCATGGAGAGTCTGTACCGGGCAGCCGGCCTCATCATTCCAGGGGGTCTCCTTCCGCGGCGCCTGCCATGTCCACTCGCCCCGGGGAGTGGTGATCACCCGGAATGCTCTTTCGGCAGTGGAGCGGGACTCGTCGGTCTGCCAGTTGAATATCAATCCGGAGCAGTCGGTCATGAACATCGGCTGATAGCCGAGATGCTGCGCCAGGCGGATCTCATCGGCGACCGCATCCCCTGCGACGGGCAGATGGAGAAAGCGAAGAGTCTCCGTTATGACGTCAGGATGAGGAAGGAAGGGAGAAACGACCGGGGCGGAGGTCCCGGCGTTCTTGACATACGACAAAAACCGCTGTCGCGGTGATATGCTCATGGATGCCGACCGCTTTTCCGGCCTGACGGTGCTCTGGCATCCCTCCGATCAACGACACACGAACAAGGTCAGGTTTTCCTTGATGTACGTCCTTCACTCTTCAGAAATAATGCGGTCCACAACGACTTGCCGCATTTCTGGGGAAAGACTGGCAAAATACGCGCTGAACCCGGTGACGCGCACAACCAGATCTGGATGCGTGCTCGGATCCTTGTGCGCCTCGAGGACCGCCTTCTTGTTGAGAATATTCATATTGATCTGCGTCCCGCCGAGGTCGAAATGTGTCCGGATCAAGGAGACGACCTTCTCCACATCATCGGGGGATTTCGAGAGACCGGGATCGAGCTCGATCTGCATCGGTGCGGTATTCCCGTAGCCAGGCTGGACGGACGCCACCACGAGCGCGAGCGCTGTCGGCGAAGCGTCTTTCCGGAATCCGGGGTCCGGATTCGGGCCGTGAGAGATCGGACTCTTCGCATGGCGCCCGTTGGGAGTCGCACCGACGTCTTTTCCCATGGCTATTGTGGCCGCCCAGGAGAAGATACCCGGGATCATGATGAACCCGTGAGGTGTCGGTTTCTCTTTGACCACAGCAGTGAAAACTTGAGCAATGCGTACCCCGAACTCGTCGGCCCGGGAGCCGCCGCTTCCGTAGCGCGGAACACCCCTCATCATGAGCCGGTGCCGCTCTCCCACTTCGCCGCTCCAGTCCGTGGCGAGCAGGCGGTCCAGTTCGACCCAGCTCAGTTTCTTCTCCCGTTCGATCCGTTGCTCCACGGCAGCAAAGGAATCCGCCACCGTCGCCAGCCCTGCACCGTCGACGCACAGATTGTAGAATTCAACGCCGCCGTGCGATGCATCGCGCCCTTTCTCGATCGGACCGTAGCACAGAAGATCAAGATGAAGTTCCGGGTAGACGCGGTACATGTGGTCCATGTGAAAGTCCAGGCTTCTGGCAACAGTCTCGACACTCCGTCGGAGATGCTTCTCATAGCATCGCCAGAGCGTTGACACCGACGGTTCGCCCTTTGCCCCGGAGAGCATCTCTTGCAGGGCTACCTCAAAAACGACTGCCAGGTTAACCTTCACGCAGTCATTGACGGTGTACTCCCTGCCGGGGATGGCACACCAGTGACAGCCAGAGTATGCCCGCTGCCGTCCCAGCTCGATGGGGTAACCGTTCCGGGCGAATCCCTCGCTCGTGCGATCCACGCCGAGAAACTTCGGTATGCCTGTCTTGTCCTGAAAGAGCATTTCCACGCCGCGACGTAACAGATTCGGATCGACATTCTCGCCAACGCTGACCCCAACATTCACCGGCACTCTGAGCCGGTGTGCAGCCTCCAGGACGAGGTACGAGAGAGCATTCGTGACATCATGACCGCTCGCATCAGGTCCGCCGAGCTGCGTGTAGCTCGTGTCCATAATGAAGTGACAGGCGAGATGGAAGATCGCCTCTTCGTCGCTCAGAGTGCCCTGTTTCCTCTCCTGCTCATAAAACGGAAAGAGAAACTGGTCTATCCGGCCGAGTGACCCCCCCATATTGTACATCTTCCCCGCAAGCTGGTAATACAGCATCCACTGGCATGCCTCTCGGAATGTTCGGGGCGGGTCATTGACCAGACGCTTGTTGATGTCCGCCATCTCAAGCAGGTTCTGCCGGAGGAGGGGATGCTGCTCCTCATCCGCCATCGCGCGGGCCGCCTGCGCATGCCGCCCGATCCAGTCTTGTAGCCCAAGCACCATCTGTTCCAGGCCGTCGTAGAGCTCCTGCGCCTCATCATCACTGTTCACTTCCCGGTAGTGCCATATCTTCGCACGGAGACCCCCCCACCCGAGCGTGAGGCCGATCGACTCATCCTGACAGAAGTGCTGCACCGCGCCTATCCCGTGGTGGAGCTTATACTTCTGCTGGTCCTCATGCAGATGAGAGTAATCAAAGTCGGGATTCCACGCAGGCTGGCGGTAAGCCAGGAAATGGGCCATGTATCCGCCTGCAAGCGAACTCATGGGGTCAATGTACGGTGGGTGCAAATCGAGGAGTGCCCGGAAATTCTCACCGCAAGCTCTTGCACCGAAAATTCCGCCGCTCGGGTGGTTGCTCTTAGGAACAAATTCCTTGAACAGGGCATCGACCATGAGGAGACCTGAACCGCTCACCACGCGAACTACCTTCCGCGATTCGGGGGGCGGAAGCATGATCGGGAGGTCGTCCATATCGAAGGAGCCGAGAACCTGCCACTTCTCCTCCGTGTGCCGCATTTTTGTTGCGCGCAGATTCTCGAGGCGTTCCTGGTAGGTGAGTTGCCGGGTGGCAGTGGTTTGCATCGTTCACCTTTTTGTTAGCATTCCATTCCCGTATCTATCGAATACGCGCCTCAATGGCGTGGCGTCGTGCAACATTGAGGAGCAAGGACATCTTCTCGTCGGTCGGAGGATGGAGCGCCGAGGCCTTGTACTCCCGATCCAGGCTCCGGTACTTGTCCGAGGCTAGATTATGGAACGCCAGCAACTCATAACGGATGCCTGCGGTCTCTCCCGACGCCCTGCCGTTTGTGTGACGCAGGGCGGCCAGTTCGCCGACAAACCGGGCGATCTCTCCTATCGCTTCCTCCGAATCATTCACCGTCGGGATGACCGGGGTGCGGAAAACAATCGGTTTCTCTGTCAGAGCCAGCTGACGGGCATTGGCGAGGATCCGATCATTTGACTCTCCCGTCGCGCTCTGGTGCCCATCCGGATCCATCTGTTTGATATCCATCATAATCAGATCGGTGACGGGGAGGAGGGTTTCCAGGGAGGTCCAGGAGCACTCGCCACAGGTCTCGATGGCGGTATGAAGTCCGTTGTTCTTGCATCGGTGGAGTATCTCCCGGGCAAAATCTCTGCTGAGAGCGGGCTCTCCGCCGGAGAGGGTGATGCCCCCGCGGGATGTCTCGTAGAATGCCTTATCGCGCAAGACCTCTTCCATCACCTGCTCTACGGTCATCCGGCGGCCTTCAAGCTGAAGAGCCCCCGAATAACAGGTCTCAACGCACCGGCCCGTCATGTCGCACCGTTCACGAAGAAAGAGATGGACACCGTCCGTCAATTCATGGGCATTGTTCGGGCACGCTATGACACATTGGCCGCAGGCAATGCATCGGTCGGGGTAATAGCGGAGTTCAGTGCGAGGATCTTGGCCTTCGGGGTTATGACACCAGAAACAGCGCATCGAGCAGCCTTTGAGAAAGACTGTCGTACGGATGCCCGGCCCGTCGTGCAGGGAGAAACGCTGGATGTTAAACACAATATCAGAAGCACCCATGGGATGACTCTCTCCGTCTCATGTCAGATAGCTGTTTTTTCCGTGAGATTCAAGTCTCACACAGCCCAAATGGACGATCTGCCGATGCGGAATGGAGATCGGAAACGGATGTCGGCAGAACGCGGGAACCCAATGAGACATGATGAACTCAGCATTTCGATCCTGAGCGTAGGCCAGGG
>DAIUKN010000154.1:0-6384 GCA_036848195.1 Bacteroidota bacterium | reverse complement strand
GATGGTGCCGCTCTTCCCGATGGTTTTTCAGAGAAGCTCGGGGAGGCACGTCGTGCCGTTGCGGTAGAGCGGAGCCGGAGCGCGCTTCATGACCTGCCGGACTACGAAGGCATTCTGCAGGAGGCGCTTTCGGATGATGCCCGGCGCTGGCTCATGGATCTCCGGAGCGACGTATTTTCCGTTACGCAGCTCGAGGCCTACGGTCAGTGCCCATTCCGGTTCTTTGCCCGGCGTCTGCTGAACCTTGATGCCCCCCAAGACTTCGAGGAGAGTCTCACGCCGATCGAAAAGGGTTCAATTCTCCATGAAGCATTGTTCGAGTTCTTCACACGGCGTCGCGATGAAGGCCTCCCGCCCATCGCTCTCTGCAGCGAGGGCCAGTTCGACCGGGCGGTAGCGGACCTGACGCAAATTGTTGATGCGAAGATGTCGGTTCTGGAGATACCGGATGCCTTCTGGGCTCTGGACCGGGAGCTGTTGCTTGGTTCATCGACCGGCGGCCGCGGCCTGGTGCGCGAGTTCCTGGAGGCTGAGCGGAAGCGGGCGGTGCAATCGAGGCCTCTCTACTTCGAAGTCGGTTTCGGCGGGGCGGATCCCCGTACGGACTCGATCCTTTCGAGTTCGGAGCCCGTGGTGCTTGGCGACATCCGCCTGCGCGGAAAGGTAGACAGGGTGGAGGTGGGGGATGGTTTCTTCGCCATTGTCGACTATAAGACGGGCGTGGTCCTTCCCGGCATTGACGATATCCGGTCGGGGAGGAGCCTTCAGCTTGCGCTCTACCTGCGTGTGGTGGAGCGACTGCTCGAGTCTGCGCATCATCGCCATCTGCAACCGGCGGGGGGCCTTTACTACCGGCTCCGGAGCCCCGTCAAGGTGACTGCGGGACTCGCGGATGGGGCGTACAACACTATCGCCTTCACCTCATCTGTGAAATCCGGGCAGGTGCTCAGGTCCGGTCCGGAGTTCCGGGAGGTCCTCGACGGGGCGGTGCGGTCGGCCTCGGCGTCAGTCGCGGCCATGGTGGAGGGCCGCTTCCCGCTGACGGCTCCTGAGAATATCGAGAAGGTGTGCACCTACTGCGACTACAAGACCATCTGCCGGATTCAAACGGTCCGCCATATCCACCCTATCATACCGGAGGAGGCATGACGCACGCCGAGCAGCACGCCATGATCGTCGAGTTGATGGATTTCGCACGGAAGATGGGCCGGTATGAACAGGAGGAGTTTGAGATGTATGTGAAGCGCGACAAGGATGATGAGGATCTCGACAGCATATCGCAGCGGCGTCTCGTCCAGCTCCACGGGAAATATCTGCCGCAGAAGCGGGGCCGCTCATGATCGCCGTGTTTGTCACCCGCTATGGCGGGCCTGAGGTGATGGAGATCCGCGAGGCTCCGGCCCCGCAGGCCGGTGCCGGTCAGATCCTGGTGCGGGTCCGCGCGATCGGCCTGAACTTCGCCGACATCTTCGGCCGGCTGGGTGTGTACCCTGGAACGCCGAAGCCTCCGTTCATTCCCGGACTCGAATTCTCCGGTGATGTTGCGGAAGTTGGGCCGGGCGTCACAAAGCTCACCGTTGGAGAACGGGTCATGGGCTACTGCAGACTCGGGAGTCACGCAGAGTTTGTCGCGCTCGGCGAGGAGTATGCGACGGCGATCCCCGCCTCCATGAGTTATCAGCAAGCGGCGTCGTTCCTGGCTACGAGTCTTAGCGCGTACCACGGGATCGTGCGGCTCGCAAATCTCCGTCCGAAGGAAAAACTCCTGGTCCATGCGGGCGCAGGAGGCGTGGGAATTGCCACGATTCAGCTCGGGGTGAGCCTCGGGGCCGAAGTGTTCGCGACGGCCGGGACCGACGAGAAGGTCACCCTCGTCAAAAGTCAGGGGGCACATCACGTCATCAACTACACCTCGGAGGATTTTGCCGCGGAGGTGGAACGCATCTCCGGTGGATACGGGGTCGACGTGGTGATGGACTCGGTCGGCGGGGAGGTGTTCAAAAAAAGCTGGCAGCTCCTGGCGCAGATGGGGCGTTATGTGCTCTTTGGCGTCTCGGCGGTGACCGGCAAGGGGGCTCTCAATCGCCTGAAGGCGGCGAATGCCTTTTCTTCCATGCGGCCGATCTTCCCCCCGAGCCTGATGAGCGCGAACAAGGGAATCTTCGGGTTCAATCTGGGGACGCTGACGGGGAAAGCCGAATATTTCCGCGAAGCGGTGAATGACCTCCTGCAATGGCATGAACAGGGGGTCATCAAGCCTCTCATCGGAAAGATCTTCCCGTTTGAACAAATCGTCGAGGCGCATCGATACCTCCAGACGCGTCAATCTGTCGGCAAGGTGGTGGTCATCATGGAGTCTGTCGCGTGACGTCCGACCCCAGGGATCTGAATCCTGACTTGATCCTCGGGGCATACGCTCACGGTTTTTTTCCGATGGCCGATTCCCGGACAGGCCCGATTTCCTGGTACTCGCCGGACCCCCGTGCCATCATTCCGTTGGAGGCTTTTCATGCTCCGCGCAGCCTCCGCCGGGTTATCCGGAACGGCGTATTTGAAATCCGCGTCGACACGGTCTTTGAAGAGGTCATCCGTCGTTGTGCGATGCGGGAGGAAACCTGGATCTCCGATCCGGTCATTCACGCGTACACCGTTCTGCATCACCGTGGTCACGCCCACAGTGTGGAGGCCTGGCGGAAGGCGACGCTGGTCGGCGGGTTGTACGGGGTGTCAATCAGGGGAGCCTTTTTCGGTGAATCCATGTTCAGTCTCGAGAGGGAAGCCTCCAAGGTCGCGTTGGTGTCGCTCGTCGGGCATCTCCGCAGGAACCGATTTGTGCTCCTTGACACGCAGATCATGAATGAACATGTGCGCCAATTCGGCGCGATCGAAATTCCGCGGGGAGAGTACCTAAACCTGCTGGCCTCAGCACTCTCGGTGGATGTCTCCTTCGGCGGAAGGTCATCGTGAGGTAGCCGCCGGTCTCCCCTGAATGTGATCTTCGTCATGATGCAGAACACACCGCCTCTGTTGATCCGGGCGGGTGTGTTGCATGAATGTGGATTAGTATCTATATTGATTTGAGATCAGCAGCGCAAACGATTGATCCCAGCAAGGAGGCCCAGACCATGGCAGGTACACGCGGGGCACACAAGGTGGAGCGTGTGACGATCACGCTGGTTCCTGGAGGCGACGAACGGTCCCTCATCCAGGTTCCCTCTACCTTCGACCGGCTGGAACGCACGTATGGTTGGCGACGGACGGAAAGTCTGGAGTATATGATCGTTCCGACTCGAATTTCGAATACGGAAGTCAAGCTCGATTTTTTCTTCACCGCCCACGGAAAGGGGAAGCAGCAGCTTCGCAGCGCTCTCAAGGTTGTGGAGGATTTCGTTCGCGAGAAGATTGACTCCGAATGGAAGGGCCTGAGTCTTGGATCGATCGGCCGCCCGACAATTGCCGCGCCGCCGACGAAGGCGTTTGTACGGGGGACCATCGAAGAGATGCTTGGGGCCAACCTGGACCATTAGGAGAGTAAGGAACAATGCGTCGTCAAGCATCGGAATTTTTTCCGGTGCTTTTTTTTGCGGACAGCTCACCACGCCTGATTCATCCTGAGAAACCATCATGACCGTGAACGTCATTACGACCACCGCCTCGGGCCGCTTCACCCCGACGAAACAGGGGAAAGTGCGCGATCTCTATGACCTCGGCGATACCCTCCTGATCGTTGCGACCGATCGGCTTTCGGCTTTTGATGTGATCCTCCCTGACGGCATTCCGAACAAGGGGAAGGTTCTCACACAGATTTCTTCCTTCTGGTTTGAACGCCTCTCGCACATCGTACCGAACCATGTCCTCAGCACCGATGTCCGCGACTTCCCTGAACCGTTCCGTTCTGCTCCGGAAATCTTCGCCGGTCGAAGCATGCTTGTGAAGAAGACAAATCCGCTGCCGGTGGAATGTGTCGTGCGCGGGTACATCGCCGGGTCCGGCTGGAATGACTACCGTACGACCGGCGCCATCTGCGGAATCCCCCTGCCCCAGGGTCTCCGGGAGTCGGACAAGCTCCCGCGACCGATCTTCACACCCTCGACGAAGGCGGAACAGGGTGTTCACGACGAGAACATCTCGTTTGAAGAGGTCGTTCGTACCATCGGGGCTGACCGTGGTGGAAAACTCCGTGACCTTACGCTCGCGCTGTATGGTGCGGGGGCCGACTACGCGGCCACACGCGGGATCATCATTGCCGATACAAAGTTTGAGTTTGGCCTTGACAGGGGCGGAGCGGTAGTATGGATCGATGAAGCGTTGACACCTGATTCATCGAGGTTCTGGCCGATGGACCAGTATCGGCCAGGAGGCCCCCAGCCGAGCTTCGACAAGCAGTTCGTTCGCGACTATCTGCTGTCGGTCCGGTGGGACAAGAAACCGCCGGCGCCGCGGCTTCC
This sequence comes from Bacteroidota bacterium, assembly GCA_036848195.1. Lineage (GTDB taxonomy): Bacteria > Bacteroidota > Ignavibacteria > UBA10030 > UBA6906 > DAIUKN01. The sequence goes on along the minus strand of DAIUKN010000154.1, from coordinate 1,936 downwards.
GCAGGAGATTATCGATACAACGTCGCGGAAGTACGGAGAGTCGCTCAAGCTCCTGACCGGCCTCGACGTGCTCTGAGCTCTCCCGCTGCATCCAGAAAGCTGGTCCTGTGAAAGCTCCGTTGACATCGAAGGCGGACATGGTCCGCTTTCTTCTTCCGGCCGAACTTGTTCCCCGCCTGACTGACCTCCCGTTCCATGTTCCTTTGGAAGAGTGGCACGAGCATGGCGTCAGGATCATTCCGGTCAAGAGCGGTCTCTCGCGCCATGTTGTTCGGTTCATTGAAATCGCGGGGGAACGATTTGCGGTCAAAGAGACAACACTGGCAAGCGCCGCACGTGAGGATGCCTGCTATCGCGAGCTTGCACGCCGTCGGATTCCGACGCTGATGCCTGTGGGGGTGGTCGCCAGAGACGATGGGACGAGCGTTGTGGAGACTGCAATCGGGCCACAGACCGAAACGCGGGTTGCGGGGTTCCTGTTCACGCGCCTGATGGAAAAGGTTGTACCGGATTCCCTCCTGTTCCGCCGGGGGTTTTCGACGCGCAACCGAAACCGGATCTGGGATGCCGTGGTTCACCTTTTCGTCCAGCTGCACGGCAACGGAGTCTATTGGGGCGATGCATCGTTGGCGAATATGTTGATCCATTTCAGCACCGAAGTTGTGCCGCAACTGGGACGGAGAACGGTTCTGCGTGCCATGCTCGCCGATGCCGAAACGGTGGAGACGCGGCCTTTCCTGTCTGATTCCCTCCGGCACGCCGACGTTGAATTCTTCCTGGAATCCATGCTGTGGACCGAAGCCGACTTTCGGGCCAGCGGAATTGTGCGAGACCCTCTGATGACCAGGGAGGACCAGGGGTACATCCGGGGTTCCTATGACGAACGCTATGCTGTCGGAATGGAAAAGCGCGCGTTCGAACTGCTGACGCACATCGATGGAGACAGGCTCCTCGGAGAATTCGCTGCCGAGGGGCACGGCAACCTGCTCTTGCGACACATCAACGAACATAAATGGTATATCAGCGAACGCCTGGGGCGGGACGTCGGGATTGTAGAGGCAGCCGAGGAGTGGTATACCGCCATCTTCAGGCCGGTATGCGGGATTTTTCATGAGTACGGGCTCCTCGAGATTTTTCCGGAGAAGACGGCGTCGAGCCTGTACGTGGAAGTGATGGAGCATAAGTACCTCATGAGTGAGACGGAGAAGCGCGACGTCGGGCTCGTCGCCGCGCTGGAAGACTACCTGGAACGTTTCACACGTACCGCGCCGTTGATCGGATCAGTCGTGCGTGCCCTCAGGGCGCTCTTCCGGGACATGCCGGCCCCGGGGAACATTTACCTGGCCTGACCCCCATGCTTACACCCCCCCAGCGGCGGGCACTCTCCCGCGCCCACCATCTGAGCGTCACCGCCAATGCCGGTTCAGGCAAGACGCGCGTGCTCGTGGAACGATATCTGGAGATTCTCCTGCGCGGAGAAGCGAATGTCGGCGAGATTGTGGCTCTCACTTACACGGAGAAGGCGGCGAGCGAACTCAAACGGAAGATCGCAGAGGCGATTTCTCTCCGCCTCGCTGCCTCAGGGGGCACCGGCCTCGAGGAAATTCGCGGCCAGCTCCCTGCGGCCTGGATCGGCACCATACACTCCTTCTGTTCCCGCCTGCTTCGAGAGCATCCGGTCGAAGCCGGTGTGGATGCAGCCTTCTCGGTGATCGAAGGCCTCGATCAGCATCTGCTCCTGCAGGAGGCGATGAACGAGACCTTTTCCCTGCTGCTCAGGGATGAATCGGATCGAACGCTGCGCGGGCCGTTCATTGAGGCTGTTCGTGGGCTGGGCAAAGCCGGCGTCGTCCGGATCGTCAGGCGCCTCGTGGAGAAACGGGAAATGCTGGAGAGGCTTGTGGGAGAGGGGGGGCTTTACCGGAAGGCCGATGGG
>DAIUKN010000153.1:0-6397 GCA_036848195.1 Bacteroidota bacterium | reverse complement strand
CGTTCGTTTGGCATTTTCCTGAGCTTCGATGATCCCGTACATGGTGACGTTTCCGTTGCCATCCAGCATGTCAGGAACATACTGGGGATACCCGGGATTGTATATATCGGCCAGTCCCAGAACGTGGCCAGTTTCATGGGTGATCGTTGCTTCGATGTCTTTCGTTTTTGGTTGCGATCCGTCAGGGGTAAAATTGCCTGCATCCTCGACGATTGCACCTGACACCACGGTGAAATCGAAGCCTTGCTTGGCTGGATCGGCATCGGTCTTGTCATTGTTAATCGCAACGTCGGCATCGGTAATTTCCCCTGTCATCGCATCATACCGAAGCCGGGTCACAGCAATGACGTTGTTCGGAGCGGTGGTAATGTCAGTCCACTTTCCTGTGTTGGCGGATCCATCGATCCAGACGACGTTGTTGAATCCATCAGGATCTCCCCCCCACTTCGCGTCTGCAGCGGCGGACACTGATGAAGGGTCCAGATATTCTGTGAATTTGATAGGTGCGACCAGATTCCACGTCGCGAACGAGTTACGCATGGCGGCCTTGAAAGGATTACTCGCTATCGTAGCGCTAAGACGAAACTTCACGAGCCCATCGCGCCAGTGAAGGGGTATGCCGGAATTTGTGAGGTTGACAACGAAGTGGCCCCCATCAGTATTCGTGAGGTTGTCATAGTATTTCGTCTTCACGCCAACGGGCAAGTTGGCCGCGAATTCCGACGTGTTGTTCGCAGCATCTGTTGCATTCGCGGTTACAAACTGACCGAGCGCGAGTCCTTCTGTTGACCCAATCGAAAACGAAGCATACCCCTTACCGTCTGTCGTCGCCGTCCCTTCACCGAGAAACTTCTTACCCTCGCCGTGACTGTCGGCGCTGCCGTCGGTCAAGTATATCTGAACCTTGAACGTGGTGGTGGGCCAGGAGAGGAGTGATCCCTGCACGACCGAATTGGGCAGCGCGACACCGTATGGAGGAGCGACATTCGGTATCGAAGCATAGGAGAGCAGCGGGACGTTCACGCCGTAGTTGACCGCAGCCGGAGTCTCGGGACGGGTCAACGGGTTGGATGGAGTCCCATAGACATTCTCAGTGATGCCAACCCCGCCGAGATCGATGCTAAGTCCGGTGTTTGAATAGAACTGATTGCCGAGGATCCCGTTGTTTGCCGGAGGGACAGTAGCAGTCCCCTTCTCCACTGCAGCGCCATTACCGCCGTTGGCGTAGATGATGTTGCCGTTTCCTTGAGGAGCACTCCCGACGAGATCGCCGATGGTGTTGCCGCTAGCATCCACGATGAGAATGCCATCGCCCGTGTTCCCGTGGATTCTATTTTTCTGGATCAGGTTGTTGTTGCTCCTGATGAGAATGCCAGCCCCGCCAAACCCGAGAATCTCCATCCCACGGATGGTGCTTTGTTGAGGCGTGTACCCGAAGGGGGAGAAGTCGCCCGACAGTTCGATACCACTGGCGTTCGGGTAATTCGATAGAAATGAGGCCGACGGTTGTAGTGTCACGAGCGGTTGACCCGTGGCGTCTGTCGGGAAATCGAAAACGATCGGATCTTTGAACGGTGGAAGCGGGCTGCTCAGGGTGACGATTTGTGAACCCGGCGTGCTTCCTGCCGATATGTTGAAGATAATACCATCGGGTCCCGGATCGGCGTTCGTCTGGAGAATCGCCTCACGCAGTGAGGTCAATCCGTCGTTGGGATCGACAACGTCAGTTACCGTATTCACGACGATTGGAGGACGCACGACATTGGCTGCGAAAGTCGCGCTGATCGATCTGTCTCTGTCCATCACGAGGTCGATGGGGTTGGTCATCTCGCTCCCCGCGGGAACGCCGTTCCAGCCTGTGAAGTGATACCCACTCACAGACAACGCCTTCAACGTCACGTTTGTCCCATCCTTATAATACCCGGTGGTCGGCGTCGCATTTGCGGTCACCGATACCGACCCCATAGTTTGGTCAAATTGCCGGGCCAACAAATAGTAGTTACCTGCAAATGTTGCAGCAATGGTACGATCTCCTGTCACATTGCTGACGGTGTAGTTCATTGTGGCGGGTGTTGATGTGGGCTGAGTCGACACCGTCACGGGGGGGGAATTATCAACGATGACGCTTTCCACGTGAAAGCCGGGCTGTGTAGCATCGATCTTGAATGTAGAGCTCCCCATGTAGGGGATGCCCGTCACCGGCGCACTCGGAGCAATTGACCCGTTTGTGACCGCCTGGGGAGTGATGGTGAATCTCTTGATCTTGAAGTTCGCCGTGACGGACTTGGCAGCGATCATTGTTACGGTAGTTTGGATCGACGATCCGCTGGCGTCGCCTGTCCACCCCGCGAAATCCCATCCCTGCGCCGGAACCGCGGTCAGTGTCACTGTCGTGTTATAGGTATAGTTTGTTCCCGCATTCGGGACCGGCGATATCGAGACGCTACTAAGGCCCGCGTTAAATCCTCCAACCAGGTCTTCGCTTTTCGTGACGGCAAGCTGGAAGGTTTTGAGTGCGAAGTTCGCGGTGATCATCTTGTTCGCGTTCATTGTTACCGTCAGCGGATTCGTCGATCCCGTGGCGTCACCACTCCAGCCGGTGAAATTCGAGCTCACCGTGGGAGTTGCCGTCAGGGTTACCAGCGAATTCGGGGCGTACGCCTGCAGATCCGGACTTCTTGACACCGAGCCGCTGCCCGTTCCCGCAGTTGTAAGATTCAACGTGTAGGGCGCGTCGCCGCTGACCTGCACATCAAGGTAATTCTTTGAATTCTCCCAAATGCCGCGCACAGCGAGCAGATTGTCTCCAGCAATGAGAATATTGTCAGGGACCGTGAAAACAAAATTACCCGGCGCCGCACAGTCGTTGTGTTCCTTCACTCCATTGGAAACATCTACCCCATTCAGGAAGACCTGTGCCTCGTTGTCGAGTGCAAGGCTGACTTTGACGTTGCGCGTCCCGGCAGGAATCGTGACCCGCTTCCTGAGTAGCACATCCCGCGAAGACGGCCATGTGATGTGAACATGGGCAGCGTCATTCAGAGGGCAGGGCGGAGAGGCCGTGTTGTTCAACGTTCCAACAGCTGCTTGACCGGCGGACCATGTGGCGTCATTGAACGTTAGGGTTTGAAATGTCTTTACCACCGCATCGGAGGACTTCACGATCAGGTACTTATACCCAGTCGCCTGATAGGGCAGGAAGACCGTGTTTCCCTGGCTGTAGCCAAATGCTGGGACAAGAGAGAGGATGAGCGCAAAGAACAGTAGATGCTTTTTCATAAGAAATTCTCTGTCAGGTGTTTTTGAAAATTGTGGACCGGAAGAATCACCGACGGATGCAGCAATTATAGTGCAGGAGATCTGCTGCTACTTGATTTCCTGCGCCCTGACAGCATCCTTGACTCTGGTTTTGAACTCATCGAGGCTCACCCGTTCAGAGACGCGCGGTTGTCCGGAAGCTTGGTCTTTCTTAATAGAGATCTTCCCTTCTTGACCTCCGGAAACCCGAAAGTTTCCGCTCTTATCCTTCTCGGCGAACACGACGACGTCTTCATCTTTGTTGAACCGAGCCGTGTGGCTGTACCATTCCCCGACGCCATCCACCTCTCCGCCGGGGGAGGTGATCGTCATCACGCTCCCGGCTCCACCCTTCAAGTATTCGCCGACATTCATCGTTACGTGTGTCACGATGCGCCTCTTGTTTTGGTCCCACTCGGCTGTCAAACCGGTCACCCTGCCGACGGCAACAACGTCAGCTTTTTTTGTCAATGCGTCAGTCGGGACATCGCGCACCTGACCCAGAAGAAGACCAGGCACCAATCCGGAGAGAATCACCCACGAGATCAGTACCGCCCGGAAGAAAGGTAGATGGTGTTTCATGATGATCAGCCCCCTGCAAAATGAGTACGGTTGATGAGACGCGACCAAAGAGAATCTGCCCGCGTCGCGGAACAGTGTCTGAAGCTTGGACGAGAATTGCTGACCGGAGAACCCGAAAAACCTTGCCGATGGTCAGCCCGGCACCGAAGGCAGTTCAGGCCGTTGGACGAAATTTCTTAATGAACTTTACGGATGCTGTACCGGACCGGGGCATAACAGTCATGCGGGACACCGACAGATGACGGTGCGACCAACGCATGCGCTGGTGAAATGTGAAGGTGAAGAAATGCCGCGTCTGTTCAGAAAGGAGCGGGAGATCGAAGGTGTTCTGTGAAGGGAGGGAGAAACGGATGCGGCGTCTCATCTTTCTCCCGGGCGGAATCGCAAGGGAGGCGCACAAAAAAATGTGCGGATTAAGCATGAGTGGGTCTCCGTCCGAGATGAAAATTGTCGATGAGAGAAAGAACGTAACAACGGCGAGAAAGCTAGGCGTTTGGGGAGTCAGATGCAAGCGAAAAGAAACTGGCCGTGTTCTATAATTTGACTACCCGGTCAGCTCGAATCCCCTATACGAATCAGAAAATACTTGCGAGGACGTCAGGTGTCGATAGGACGAATCCAGAACCCGGAAGTCGATCGGTAATCTGTAGTATCTGGAAATCCTCCAATACTTGGCGTGGGCCCCATCACAACCTCCCACACTCGGGAAATAGCCCTCTGGGGACCTCTGTTTTCACCCCATGCATGCGGAACTCTTCCCTTTGGATTTCATCCGCCCAATGCGTATGTTTTTTTGGGCATAGATCGAGCCCTTTTCTGACCTCCCAAGCCCTGGAACACTTATGTACGACATGATCATCATCGGTGCGGGACCTGCAGGAATCAGTATGGCAGTTGAAGCCCGGACGGCCGGCGTGGCCCCGGCAGACCTCCTGGTCCTTGAAAAGGCGGAAGAGCATTCCTTTAGCCTCAAAAAATACTATCCCGACAACAAGCTGGTGACGGCAAACTACAAGGGATTTGAGGCCGTTTGCACCGGTGTCATGTGCATGCCCGACCTGAGCAAACATGAAACCATTTCATATCTCGACGAAACACTCCGGGAACATGAAATCAGGGTCCGTTACACCGAGAGTGTCACCACGATTTTCAAACACGACAAGGAACAACGGTTCACCGTCACCACCGAAAAGGGATCCTACGACACCAAGGTGCTGGTCATCGCCATCGGCATTTTAGGAAGACCCAATAAGCCCGACTACCAGCTTCCTCGAAGTCTCAAAGACCGGCTTCTGTTCGACGTCACAACGACCCCCATTTCGGGCGCCGATCTGCTCGTTGTCGGCGGAGGCGATAGTGCTTCAGAGTACTGCCAATACCTCTCGCAGGCTGGAAACCGTGTGGCGTTGAGCTACCGGAGGTCCGATTTTTCGCGCATGAATGACATCAACCGGCGCAGTCTCTACGCTCTCGCGGATCGCGGCCTTGTGGAGATTCTCAGTGAATCGAATATTGAACGGATCGCGGATGCCGGCGGCCGGCCGGATGTGGTCTTCCGGGAAGCGCGGTACGGGACACGGAGATTCGAATACGTGATCTTCGCTCTCGGGGGGAGCACCCCGGAAAACTTCTTGAAGATGATCGGCATCGCATTCAATGGCGAGGCTCCTCACCTCGGCGAGTCCTATGAGACATCCGTCCCCGGGCTTTTTCTGGTGGGCGACCTGAGCGCGGGCCCTAAAGGCGGCTCGATCATCTGGGCATTCAACTCCGCCAACACCGCCATGCAGAAGATCTGCCGTGACTACCTCGGTTGTCCTGGTGGCGCGGCGCGTCCTTCTTGACAAACTCCCGATGATTTTGCATTGTATATGTTCTCACTCCCTTGGAGTCTAATCCGCCGTTGGATACGATAAGCCAATATCCGTACCCCGCAGGTTTTCCGCTGTATGATCCCCGTTTTGAGCACGATGCGTGCGGCGTCGGCTTTGTAGCGCACATCAACGGCACAAAGAGCCACGATGTCGTCCGCAAGGGGATCCAGTCGGTCTGCAATCTCACGCATCGTGGAGCTGTCGCCGCCGATACGCAGACCGGAGACGGCGCGGGGATACTCACCCAGCTTCCGGTCTCTTTCTTCCTCTCTGCCGTTCCCGGCCTTGCGACCAGACTTGAGTCCGAGGAGGACCTTGCGGTCGGCATGATGTTCATGCCGGGAGCCGACGAGGATGCCTATGCCCTCTGCAAGACACTTGTCGAGCATGCCGTGTCAGCCAGGGGCCTCGGGCTCCTCGGATGGCGCACGGTTCCCGTTGATCTCGAGGCCATCGGGTCAAGCGCGGCCTCCACCGTGCCGGCCATCCGCCAGGTGTTTGTCAGGAAGCCCCGACATCTCGGCTCGCTTGAATTCGAGAGGCGACTCTATCTCTCCCGCAAGGAGATTGAAAAGCACATCCTGAAGACGAACATCAGGAATTTCTCCGTCTGTTCCCTCTCGAGCCGGACGATTGTGTATAAG
>DAIUKN010000152.1:0-6470 GCA_036848195.1 Bacteroidota bacterium | reverse complement strand
CCAGGCGGCCGTTCCCGACGGGTAGGGCTACTTCCCAGACCGCGGCAGGCTGTCTGTACCACAGCGCCAGCCGGCTGTCGGATTTGCCGGACTCTTCGATTGCGGAGGCGGGGCTCGTGCAGATGGCAGGCAGCAGCAGGAGGGTCAGGAATCTTGTCATGACGGAAAGGCCTTGCACGCCTGTGTCAACAAAACCTTGGTAATGTTTTAAAGGTAGGGGAGTGAAGGGTCAAAATCAAACAGTGCGTGAGCGACTGCTTCCGGCTGCTCCTGCCCAAGAGAATCGAGGTTGTTGACTCTCGCACCATCTTGGCGTAGATTGAGTGAAAAGAACCTGTAAACGGTCAGGGTGGACTCACTACTCGGGGCATGAGACAATGAAGTCAATTCGGATCCTCCTGTTCGCACTGCTTCTTCCTGTCTCCAGAGTGGCGGCAGGTGAAGTGTATGGAACGATCACCGATGGGAGCAAGTCCGTCCCGGCGGGCGTAAAGGTGGAGATCGGTGCATCCGGCCATGTCTACTCTGCTGAGACGGACAAGTTCGGGTCGTACCGCATCTACGTGAAAGAGAAAGGGAAGTGCACGCTCACGGTCCGCACCAGGGACCAGGCACCGACTGTTGATCTGTATTCGTATGAGAAGTCGACGCGATACGACTGGGTTCTTGAGGCGAAGGACGGCAAGCTCTCCATACGGAGGAAATAGACATGGCAGAGGCAGATAAGGGAACCTTCTGGGGAAGGGTAAGTCTCGTTCTCCAGTCCGGGGGTGGGCTTCTCACCGCGGTCACCGTTGCGATTCTCGGTTTCTTCGGTTCCAACTACCTCAAGGACCGGGAAATTGCGGAGACCGCGTCCCGGGAGCGGATGCAGGCCAATGAAACAAACGTTCGCATCTACACCGAGCTGATGAGCAAACGGGAGGAGGCGGAAAGCGCACTTCGCAAAGACATGTTTGTCAGCATGATTCAGTCGTTTTTGCGTTCCGGCTCCTCCTCGCTCGACGAGAAGGTGCTCAACCTCGAGCTTCTTTCGTACAATTTCCATGAGTCGCTCAATCTGAAGCCGCTTTTTGTTCACATCGACAAACTCGTCCACGCTTCCACGGGTCCCTCAAAAAAGGAGTATCTTGAGCGAGTGTACAAAGTGGCCACAGAAATCAGACGAAAGCAGATGCTTGTGCTGGAGAGTGCGGGTGCGAAGTTCGACCGAATCGTCGACCTCGACTCTCTCAAGAAGAGCCCCGGCGGCCTCGCACTCGAGGATGGAACGCTCACTCTCGAAGGTATAACGCGCAACTTCTCGATCGTCGTTCAGGCGGCCGATTGGACAACCAGGGAACTGAAGGTCAGGCTGGAGATCAGGATGGTGAAAGACAGCGTGGGTAATTCGGAGTCGAGCAGCGACGAATTCTGGGTCGGGTATTACGATTTTCCGATGATCGACAATGCCCGCCTCGGGCACGATCAGCGTTGCGCCGTGGTGCTGAACGCCTTTGAGAACGGCAGCGCCGACGTCACGCTGGCGTACTTTCCCGGGTCCTACGCGAGTCTGAAAGAAAAGCCGTATTACCAGGAGGTTGTTCAGAAGCTGATGAGAACGAACGCACTGTCGAACCAGCAGCGCGAACAACAATGACCACATCCACCCCCATCTCTGGAGCCACTCATGCGCTGGCAAACCAGCCGTCGTTCTGACAATGTGGAGGATCAACGCGGCACCGTAATTCCCCGGGGACCTATGATCGGCGGAGGTGCGGCCATCATCATTCTGATCGTCGGGCTGCTTCTGGGCGCAGATCCCTCGAAGCTGCTCGAAACCGTCGCAGGAGGATCGGCAGATTCCCCCGGTCTCAGCACTGGGACCTCGACCGGCGGGACTGCGGATGATCAGAGCGTGGACTTCGTTTCCGCTGTTCTTGGCGAAACCGAGGACGTGTGGCAGGAGCTGTTCATCCAGAGCGGGCGCACATATGAACAGCCACACCTGGTACTCTTCACCGGTGCTGCGAGATCTGCCTGCGGGCTGGCCGACGCCGCCACCGGTCCGTTCTACTGCCCCGGGGACAGGAAAGTGTATCTTGACATGAGTTTCTTCCGCGAGCTCGAACAAGGGTTCGGGGCGTCGGGCGATTTTGCCAAGGCGTATGTCATTGCCCACGAGATCGGGCATCATGTTCAGAACCAGCTGGGCATCATGGATCGCGTGGACAGAATGCGTGAACGGATGAGCGAGCGGGAGTACAAACAGCTTTCGGTTCGCCTCGAGTTGCAGGCTGATTTCCTTGCAGGTGTCTGGGCGAATCACGCTCAGAAGTCCCGGCAGATCCTGGAAGCCGGCGACGTGGAGGAGGCGCTGAACGCAGCAAGTGCCATTGGAGATGACCGAATCCAGAAACAGATGCAGGGATATGTTGTCCCCGACGCCTTTACCCACGGCACCTCGGCCCAACGAGTCCGTTGGTTCCGTCTCGGGCTGGAGAGTGGAGACATGAGGCGGGGAGACACGTTCGCTGCGGATCCGCTCTGACGGTCAGAGTCTTTCCTTCCTTGTTGGTGCGAGGGTCGTTCCGTCGGCAGAATCGGTTAGCGAGCGGCCGCGCGGCATCGGTCTTCCTCACTTCAACCAGTTGATAAACCAGACAATGACGAGCGCATTGACGAAGTCGATGAAAAACGCTCCGACCATCGGGACGACAATAAAGGCGCGCGGGGATGGCCCGAAGCTCGAGACAATCGTCCGCATTGTAGCGAAGGCGTTCGCGAGCGTCCCGAGGACAAATCCGATGAACCCACCAGCCATGACGGCAGAGTCGTAGTTCGATCCCATCGTCCTGAATCCGATGGTCAGGACAAAGAGCCCTACCGCTAGTACCTGGATGGCGAGGATCGAGAAGAGGGGGAGTGCCAACTTCAGTAGCTCCCAGATTTTTAGATCCATAAGCGCCACAACGAGGAAGATGTTGAGGGAGATGCCACCGATTGCCTCCATTGCGGCCTTGTCGATCTTCAGCCATCCGCTGGCGTCGTCGAAGTTCCGGAGAACAGATGCCACGAGCATGGCACCGATATATGCTGGGAGTGTCCACCCGAGGGACTGGAAGTACCCGCTCACAATGCTCCCCAGCCCCATCGCTATACCAATGACGATGAGGTTGACGGCAAGAGTAGAGTCCTCTCTTTCCACCTCAAGGGTGAGAACGCCCTGGATCTCGTGAAGTTCCTTCTCCAGCTCCCCCACAGCGACTGCCCCGGTGGATTTCAGGCGATGCTTTCTGATGAGCCATGAGCCTGCCGGGCCGCCCAGAACGGCTCCGCAGATAATTCCGAAAGTTGCAGCAGTGATCGCCAGTGGCGCCGCTCCCTGCACACCTGCTTGTTCAAACAGCGGTGCGAAGGCCATGCCAGTGGCCGGGCCTCCAACGAGGGTCACCGAGCCCGCGATAACCCCGACAAGCGGGTTCTTGCCAAAGAGAGTCGCAACGCCTATGCCAATGAAGTTCTGGATTACACAGAAGAGCGAAGCCATTGAGAGAAACTTTAGCACGTCTTTGCCTCCCGTCCGGAGGAGTGGGAGGCTGGCCTGCATACCGATCGTGGTGAAGAACGCAACCATGAAGAGGGGCTGGGCCGATGTATCGATCTGGACGTTGAGAAAGCGATCGCGCGCCATCAGCATCAAGGCTGCGAAGAAGAGACCGCCGATCACCGCCGAGGGGATATTCAAGCGTTCGAGGAGCGGAAGCCTCCTCTTGGCGAAGATCCCCAGGAAGAAAAGACCCGAGCCGACTGCGAGGGTCTGGATCAGATCGAGTCGAACGAGGAGAACTGACGTCTCGGCAGGTTGCATGGGGAGACTCTCAGAGTGACTGGACGAAGGGTGTTGGGAAGATAGACCACATGCGAGACGTTAGCAAGGAGGCTCGTGCAGGGCGGTGCCTCGGTTTTGTCCGGACAGAGGGTTAGTGGGGCTCAAAACTCTGGACGGGCGGTCCACCCAGCAGTCGTTCGTTCAGGTATACTTCCGAGCGGAACTGCGCGATGCGTTCAGCCGAGGAGGCATTGTGCGCAGCCTGCTCGAGTGTGGTCTGCCCGGTTGAAATCACCCCGTACCCTGCAACGACACAGCATCCCTTGTACCACCGGAGCATGTTGAGGATCGGATTCTCGGGGGTTGAATCCGTCAGCTGAAACATGTCCACCAGCCCGAGTTTCGGATTGAGGTAGATTGCCTCCGCGTCGATGGGGAGAACCGTGGGATGATTGTCGGGAGCATACGGGATCGATGTCCTGTGCCCGAACAGGACCTCCTGCCCGAAGCGTCCGGCGAGAATGGCCATCCCCTCGGCAGTCGCCATCGGGTTGGTCGTAATCATGCAGGTATTCTGGTGAGTGTTCTGGTAGATCAACTTGTGGATTCTCAGGTCCGCAGAATCGTCCTCGTCAAAATCGAGGGCCTTCCGGAAAAGGGAAAAACCGAATTCCTCCGGCACTGCTGATGCCGGACAGTAGATCATTTCCGTTGCCGAGACCTTCTGACTCATGGAGCCCGTCGCGTATGCGCCCACAGAGAAGTTGTAATTGTAGTTCAGCCTGGATCGAAAGTCCTCTACAACCGTCGGGTCACCGACTTCGCAGGTATTGACCTCCGGGTCGATCCGGAGATGCGGTCGAACAGGGAAAAATTGATCCGGACTCTTTCTGCAGATTTCTTTCTGAATCGCGGCGACGTCGATGCCGCGCCTCCTCAGGGAGAGCGCCAGGCGCGCACTATGGTCCAGGACGCTTAATCGGTACAGGATGTCCTCCGGCGAGGTCCCCCGGGCAAACGGGCCATGCCCGCGCACAACGGTCAGCCTCTTATCCGTCAGGTAGGCGGGGATTCTCTCTTCCATCTCGGCCGACCCGACGGGTTGGAAGTAACTTCCCACCTCGACCCCTCCGACCGCAAAAGCGCCAAAAAGATCGATGGGGTGGAAGAGATACTCCTCCCGGCCCTTTGGATCCGTCCCCTGAAACTGGAGAAAGAGCTGGTGATCTTTCGTGTCAAAGGAGAGGAATGTGGTGTTCAAGTAATGGGCATGGACAGCAGCATTCACGCCCGGGATCATCAGAATCTTCCGGTGGATCGTGGATTCCGTTGATCCGCGGGCATCACCCCAGCTTACCTCGGAGAACCGCACCGGAACAATATCGCGTTCGATGAGGGCTCCGCACTGGGAGCCGCTCGACGTAATATAGAAGAGGTCGGAGTTGTGCGGATCGCGAATGGAGAGGTTTCCGCTATGGGTGTTGTTCCCATTGACGCGTCCGATCGCCGCCCCAACACGCCGCAATCTGGTGAAGATGACGTCCGTCTCTACGATGGGGGTATCGGTGCTCATGGCCTCAGATCCTTTCTGCACAGTCAGGCGGTCGCGTCCACGCTCTCACCCGGGACGAGGTCGAGAAGATCCAGTTTCTGGAGCGTCTCATGTGTCGGCATACCGTTCTCGTCCCAACCCACCGATCGGTAGTATTCCCTGTGCATCTTTTCAAAAGCAGTGCGGCTGCAAATCACGTCACCGTCCCTCGTGTGTATGGTCTCGGTGTAAAAGCGATCGGGCAGCCAGTCGTCGTTCCCGCCCAGTCCGCAGAGCGCATTGAACATCCTTTCGAGCGTTATCGTGCGAACGGCAAGCTGTTCCAGCGTCCCGGAGCTGTGCTTCTCCCCGGTGACGCCGTTGACGAGTGCGGCATATTCGTCCAGGCCCAGGGAGAACGAGCTGTAGGCGCAGGCGCCGATGACGTCCATGGTGGTGTTCTTCAGCGTGGCGTTCTTGGAAATCAGCGGCGTTCCTTCGATGCGGTGGGCCGGCCACTCCGCATAGCCGGCACAGTAGGCATAGGGTGCGGTGTATCCCCCTTCCAGATGGCAGCCCCCACGATTGCTCATCTCGTAGGAAAGTGCCTGTGTGTACGATGTCCGTGGATCGTATGCAGGTAGTTCGAGTTTCTTGACGGTCATGGAGAGCTCCGGATGCCCATAGCGTTCGCAGAACCGGTAGGATCCCTGCGCCAGGAATTTTCCGATGCCGGACGACGTGCCGATGAGGTGGGTGAGCGGGACAAGGAGTTCGGGCCGTCCGAACCGCGGCTCGCCGAACACTTCAACGAAGTCCCTCAGATCTTCGTCGAGCTGTTTCTCCTGGGGTGTCCGGTTGCCCCCCTTGGCCTGCATCAGCTCGCAAAGATCGAAGAATGCGGCCAGGGTTCCGCCGAGGGAAATCGTGTCGATGCCGTAGTGATTGGCCAGATAGCAGGCTTCGGTGATAGTGGCAAGGTCATAGATCGAGAGGTTCGCACCAATCAGGGCCACCGTTTCGAACTCGGGTCCCTCGCCCTTTTCGACGATCCGCCCTTCTCCGTCGATGAGTGTAGTCTGCCTTTTGCAGATGATCGGGCAATTGAAGCAGGCGCTCTTCTTGACG
>DAIUKN010000151.1:0-6565 GCA_036848195.1 Bacteroidota bacterium | reverse complement strand
TCGGCTTCGCGGATCTCGATCATGTCATTCTGGTTGTACGGGAGAAGGGCGTCGTAGAATTCCATGGCGCGATTTCCCCTTCCCAGCTTGCACTCGGCCACCATCGCCCAGGGATTCGGGTGACTGAAAATCGCTCCGTTCTCCTTGATGCCCTTATAGACGCGCGTCACGTAGCCGATGTCATCGTCCGGCTTTGAGAACGTCGGCCAGACCAGATGGATGCCGTATGGTGAGAAGAGGTATTTGTAGACGGCATCCATGCACATCCGCCCCCGTTCAGGGGAGGCGACATCAGAGAGGACGGCCCAGCTGTTGCTCTCGAGGAAAACCTTCCCTTCGTCGTTCGCGTGCGTCCCGATCTTCTTCCCCTTCTTTGTTATTCCGCGAATGTACCACTCTCCGTCCCAGAGTTCCTTCTCGCAGGCGGCTTTTACTTTCTCGGCAAGTGCGGCATATGCCTTCACATCGCCAGCCCGACCGAGGTGGTTCGCTGCTTCGATAAATGCCAGCAGCGCCCAGTGATGCATGAATGACACCATCGCGCTCTCGCCTCCGCCGAGGTTCAGGCAGTCGTTCCAGTCGGCACGTAGTCCCTTGCAGATGCCCGTCTGACCGATCTGTTCCGCGGAAAAATCGAGCGCACGTTTCATGTGCTCGTAGACCGTCCCCTCTCCCGTATCGGCAAAGGGAATCACGGTGTCCAGGAATGCGATGTCCCCGGTCTCCTTGACGAACTCGCAAATCGTCACGACAATCCAGAGTGCATCATCGGAACATGTGTCTTTCAGGCCGTGGATGATGTCGGCTGCGCTCGGCGTCGGGACGACTGTGGGGAGCTTCACGCCAGGGAGCATCTCCTTTTTGGGCTTGAAGACCTCAGGGTCAAACAGGTGCAGGCCGTAGCCCTGGCTTACCTGTCCGTGCAAGAGTTCAATGATCCGCTCCCGGCATTTGTCAGGATTCGTGTGAACCACCGCCATGATGTCCTGGGACGTGTCACGATATCCCAGCCCGGTCCGACCTCCTACTTCGACAAATGAGGCAAATCGCGACCAGACGACGCAGGTCTCAGCCTGGAGCAGCGTCCAGGTGTTGATCATGGTGTTCAACCCTTGATGGGGTGTCTTCACCTGTAGGACGTCGGTTTTCTTCTCCCAGTACCGTCGCAAATCCTCAAATGCAGCGTCCACGGACGGGAGATGCGCGTACTTCGACCGGATCTCCCGTCCCTTCGCCCGAGGACCGACACCAAGCATGAAGACCAGTCGCGTTTCCTCAGCGGGAGCAAGGGTCAGCTTCTTGTGAAGTGCGGCACAGTGGTTCCCGCCGAGTTCCGAACTATTGAAGCACGCGCCACGCTCAACGGCAACCGGATTGGTCTCCGTCCGGTAGTTGCCGAGGAAAGTGTCACGCACACAATCGTACCCGTCCGGTTCGACGTTGGAAGCGAAGAAGTGGTAGGTCCAGGGTTCGTAGAAGAAGTCGTATTCAATGATCCCGTCGGCGAAGTTTGATCCGCTGGCGTAGAGCGACATTTGAAGATTCTGATTGTCGATCTCGATATGGTGGAACGAGAATTCGAGGTAGGTGAAGACGCTGAGGCGGCGCTTGCGACCGCCGATGTTCCTGATCCTGACATCCCAGAGCTCGACATCGTCCGCCACAGGAATGAACACCAGTTGCTCCGCTTGCACCTCCTGGTACTCGCACTGGAATTTCGAGTACGACAGCCCATGCCGGACGCGATAGTGCGCCTTCTCCGGGTCTTTCCCCACCGGCTGCCAGGAAAGCGACCAGTATTCTCCCGTATCATCGTCGCGGAGGTAGACATAGTGGCCGGGCCTATCGAGCGGCACGCCGTTCTGACGGAAGCGAGTAATCCGGTGATGCTCGGCGGTTTTATAAAAGGCATACCCTCCGGCGTTTTGAGAAAGGACAGCGCACATGTCCCGGACGCCCAGGTAGTTCGTCCACGAAACCGGGACGTCGGGCCGCTCGATGACGTATTCACGTTCTTCATCGTCAAAAAAACCGTAGCGCATGTCGGTCTCCTACGCTTATGTCGAGTCACGAAAACTGTCGGGGTTCCTAAGAACTGTCTCGGTGAACGATCGTTGGAATCGATATACTAGTGATCCGTCTGAAAGGTCGAGCCGACAGCATCCAGAAGGGGCGTGGTTCCATCCGGAAGATAGTCGCCGGTGATTTCCCAGATCATGAGGCCGTGGATCTCGTTTCTGAGGACATATGCCGCCTTGGCGCGGATCGACTCCGCATCGTCATACGAGACGAGGAGATTCCACTCCGTGCTGATCAGGTACGGCACCTTTGCCTGATCGTCCCATCTGCGCACGAAGTGCCCGATGGTATTCAGAATATCGTAATAAAAGGCCCCGTCCCTCGGGAAGTGGAGCGTATCGGCACCGGCATGAGGCGCATTGAGGGCCGTGCAACCGGAAAATGTTTGACCGTAGAATGCGACTCCAAGATTGATCTTTGCGGCGGGTACTCCATAGGTCCGATGGTATAGTCTGAATGCCCCGTCGACGGACCGGCCACTGTCAATTCCCAACGATCCGTAGAGTGGACTGTTGTGGTAGGATCGCGGATCCCAGGGTCCCGAGAAATCATAGGTCATGATATTCACCTGGTCGAGGATTTCGGCAATCTCTTTCACCTCGATGTGTGCCGCATGAGCTGCTGCGGCGGGGAGGGCTGCAGTCAGGAGATAGCTCCTGCCCGTTCGCGCGCCATAGGCCGAGAGACTATCCCTAAGGGTCTGGAGAAGGAGCGTGAAGTTCCTTCTGTCGCCTGACGTCCCTTTGTGGTCGGCGTATCCGGGGTATTCCCAATCGATGTCGATACCGTCGAATCCGTACTCCCTGATAGCACCTGTGCACGCGCGGGCAAAAGCCCCCCGCAGGAGAGAGGTCGCGGCAATGGCGGGGAAGTTGTCGGAGTCTTCCCATCCGCCGAGCGAGAGAAGCACCTTGACTCCGTGGCGATGCGCAAGATCGGTCAGCCTTGATCCCTGAGTGCCTCGCAGGTACAGTGCGTCGCCGACGGTGTCTCTTCCGGTGATGGTTCCGTCGGGTCTGGGAACGAAGAAAGCATAGTTGATAATCGTAAGCTTGTCGTAGGGAATCCGGGCGGGCGACACGAGATTGTTCCGGGACTTCCACTTCCATGACGGATAGTAGCCGGTGATCTCCTTCTTCTGGGCGGAGGCGTACCCGGATACGAAGATGGATGCGATGAAGCAGAGTATTCCAGAACGGAGGTTCACTGAGCGCTCTCCTCCGCTTCAATTTCTCTAAAGGGGACCAGCCAGGTCATGAGGAAAGAAGGAATCGTTGCGAACACGACCCAGATGAAGAAGTTCTTATAGCCCAGCCAATCGCTGATGACGCCGCTCAGCATTGAGGGAATCATCATGCCAAGGCTCATGATTCCGGTTGCAAACGCGTAGTGGGCCATCTTGTACTTTCCTGGCGCGATTTGCTGCATCATGAAGAGTGTCAGCCCGACGAACCCGAACCCGTACCCGAAGTACTCGAAGACGACTGCAGTCCCGATCACCCAGAGGCTGGTCGGCATGGTCGTTGCAAGAAATGCATAGACCGCGAAAGGGATATTGAAAAAGCAGCAGAGAATGAAAAGAGATTTCCGCAGCCCGCGGCCGGCGGTGAAATACCCGGCGAGAATTGACCCGACCACGAACGCTGCGGCGCCGAAGGTGCCGTACACGATGCCGATCTCCGATGTCGTCAGACCGAGGCCGCCATGCTCCCGGGCGGCCTTGAAGAAGAGGGGGACGATCTTGATGGCCTGTCCTTCAGCAAAACGATAGAGGATAATGAAGAGGATGCCCCAGAGAACATATTTCTTCTGAAAGAACGTGCGCACAACGTCCCACAGCGTGGTGAAGCCGTCCCGCAGCGACGCGACCCTGTTCGCGGTTCCACCGGATGGAAGAAATTTGACGTGGTAGAAGCTGAGGAGCACGAGGATTCCTCCAAAGACACCCATGACAATCATCCACGCATGGACAATCCCGATGCTTATCTCGAGTTGGCCGGCCAGATAGACGAGGGCGCCCTGGGTGAACACTTTGGCAATGTTGTAGGCCGCCCCCTGCCAGCCGACGAACTGGGCCTGGAGTTTCGGGGAGAGGACGTTGATGTAGACGCCGTCTGCTGCGATGTCGTGCGTCGCGCCGTTGAATGCGATAATCGCGAAGAGTGCGAGAGAGTACCGGAAGAACCCATCGAGAGGGAGTGTGAGGGCGAGCAGGCCGAAGGAAACGCCGCCGATGAATTCTGTGGCTACAACGAAATGCTTCTTCGTCTTGAACATTTCCAGGAGAGGGCCCCAGAGCGGTTTCAGTGTCCAGGGGAGCATGACGAGGGAGGTCCAGAAGGCAATCTGAGCGTCGGCGATCCCCATATTCTTGTACATGAGGGAGGAGACCATCGCAATAGCGACGAAGGGCAGCCCCTCAGCGAAGTAGACGGTGGGCACCCATCGGGCCGGGTGTTCCTGCTTGGTCACGTCGGTGCTCATATCAAGAATCCTCAAAGGATGAGAGGGCGGGGACATCAAGGGGGATGAACCCGGCCGGAAACCGAGGAAAAGTAGAGAGGTTGGGGTTCTTAAGCAAGAGGCTGCCCGGGGATTCAAGAAAAAGGCTCATTCGCCTGTTCTACCCTTGACAAAGTCAGATTCGTGGTCTATATTCCGATCGGTTGGTTGCGGCAACCAACTAATTCGTCCTTCCCTGTTTCGCACTCATGATCGCCACAAAGAAGTCACGACACGAGCATGTCATCAGCATCAACTCACGGGTGATCCGGAACATCAATCGCGCGGTCATCCTGAACTTCATTCGCGAACGGCAGCCGATTTCGCGCGCCGAGATCGCCCGCCTCAGCAAGCTGAACAAGAGTACGGTCTCGAGCATCGTTGCGAGTCTTCTCCAGGAGGAACTGCTCGTTGAAGAACCCGCACGGAACTCGCGTGTGGGCCGAAGTCCCATCAACATCCGCCTTCGGACCGGAAAACACCTGGTCGGCGCGATCTCCTTCGATTCTGCGTTGACGCGCGCCGCCATCGTCGACATCGACGGCACTCTGCGGCACACGACGGACATCACGACCCGGGAAACCACCCCCCGAGCGTTTGTTGCACGGTGCCTGAACGACCTTGATGCCCTACGAAAGCATCACCGCCTGGGTCACTTCAAAGGCATCGGCATCACGGTTGCCGGGATCGTCGACCCCAACCGGGCACGGGTGGTCTTTGCACCGAATCTTGGTTGGAAAGATGTCGATCTTCTGGGAATGGTCAGGGAATTCTGTCCCGATGTCGAAAACGTCGCGGTCGAAAACGACGCCAAGGCATCCGCGCTCGCGGAGCTCTGGTTCGGCCACCATGACATCAACCTTTCGAATTTTGTCTTCCTCTCGGTGGGCCGAGGCATCGGATCGGGGATCGTGATTGACAAGAAAGTGCTGAATGGAGCCTCCCACTTTGCCGGTGAATTTGGCCACATGACTCTCATTGAGGGGGGGGAACCCTGCTCCTGTGGAAACTTCGGCTGCTGGGAAGCGTACGCATCTGACCGCGCTACTGTCCAGAGCTTTGTGAAGGCAAAAGGGATGAATGGAGCGCAGATGGAAAACATCACGCTCGAAAGCGTTATCGCTGCGGCAAAGTGTGGTGACCCTACCGCTAAAGAGGAGTTGCTCCGGAAGGGCCGCTATCTTGGACAGGGAATCGCCAACATCATCAAGTCCGTCGATCCCGACGCGATCGTCATCGGCGGGCCAGTTACTCGTGCGTGGGATTTGGTGGCACCGCAGATTATGGAGGAGGTCCGGAGTCGGGGATTCTTCGGGCAACCCGGGCACACGAACATCCTGCCGACGTCGCTCGCGGGCCAGCCTGCACTGCTGGGCGCGGCGACCCTCTCAATCAGAAAATTCTTCACGGACGTTCGAGTCACACTGTGATCGAATCGAGAAACCACCCGCTTTCTGGCCTGAGTCCCGGTGACGTCGTGGTTGGGGTCGACATCGGAGGGACGAACACGACCGTTGGGATCGTTGGCGAGGACGGACGCCAGATCCTGAAGTCCACGTTCCTCACCGGGGGACGGGGGAACGCCGGGGATTTCGTCGGCCGGTTGGCCCAAACGATCAAGGAGATGCTCGGCGAGGTTCCTCCCGAGGTACCGCTGCGTGGCATCGGCATGGCCGCCCCCGCAGCCAACTGGCGCACCGGGATCGTGGAGAGCCCCGCGAATCTGAACTGGGGAAGGGTCAACCTGGTGGCAATGGTCCGCGAACACTTCGATGTTCCGGTCGCCATCACCAATGATGCCAATGCGGCGCTCCTGGGCGAAATGGCCTACGGAGTGGCGCGGGGCATGTCGAATGTCATCATGATTACACTGGGGACCGGCCTGGGAGCGGGGATCGCGGTTGTCGGGAACCTGGTTCAGGGGGAGAACGGGGCTGCAGGCGAATTTGGTCATATTACCATGAACGAAAACGGCCGGTTCTGC
>DAIUKN010000150.1:0-6569 GCA_036848195.1 Bacteroidota bacterium | reverse complement strand
GATCTTACCCTGATACGTCTTCATCCGGGCCTGAAGGTCTGCCATCCTGTTCCTGTTCTCTTTTAGGGTCGAGCCGACTTCGCTGATTTCCTGCAACAGGTCCTGCTTGGTATCGGTGGTTGTGCTCTGAGCGGTCCCTTCCGATCGACCTGCCCGCTTCATCAGAAGATTTTCCTTGACGCGCGCATGCTCGAGGTCGGCGTAGACTTCATTGACCGACTTCATGACCTCCTCCAGGTATTTGTCCCGTTCGGCGATGACGCTCTGTAGAGATGCCTTGTCGCTCTGGGTCTGGGCGAGCTGTTTTTGCAGTTCGTCCTGGTTGTTGTTGCACCCAATGACAAGGACGAAAGATAATGCAGCAAACAATACTCCGGTTCTCATGGTCTTCCTCCTCTGGTGAGTGTTTCCCGCGCTCCCGACCTCGATGGATATGCTAGTGACCCCCAAAGCAGACTAGGGCGAGCAGGCAGGCCGCAGGATTTGTCGATTTAACTAGGAGAAGTGTAGGAAACGGCGAAGGAAGGATCAATCGAGCAGAGGCAGTAATCTTGCGTCTACAGCATTGTAACGATCGGAATCGGGAGAATACCCTACGTAACCGTGCCCTGAAGCGGGGGATCACGCGTCAAGCTTAACGAGACCAGTGGTAATGGCATGCCTGACCAATCCCGCAGTGTCATGGATATCGAGCTTCTGCATCAGGTTTGCCCGATGCGTATTGATCGTGCGGAAACTCAGACAGAGGACGTCGGCGATCTGTCGATTGGTGTATCCTTGCGCGATGAATTGGAGAACCTGGACCTCTCGTTCGGTAAGTTCCTGGTTCACCGGCCGGCGCTGTATGCCCGTGTCCCGTTTCTGATCGTCTGCCCGCTTGACGAAGCTGTCGGTGATCATACGGGAGATTCCTGGGCTGAAAAAACGCTCGCCTTTTGAGGCAGAACGAATAGCTTCGAAGATTTCCTTCTTTCCAGCGTTTTTCAGCAAGTACGCACTCGCCCCGGCCCTCAGGACTTGATAGGCATACTCTTCGTCTTCGTGGACGGTAAGGATAACGACCTGGACATCGGGATGCTGCTGCTTGATCTGCCGCGTTGCCTCGATCCCGTCGAGGACCGGCATGGAAATATCCAGGATGGCGACGTCGGGGCGGTGCTTATCAACAAGACGGACAGCTTCCTCGCCATTTGCAGCTTCTGCGACAATGGCGAATTCGGACTTGCTCCGGAGGAGCATCCGCAGCCCGCTTCGTACCACGTCGTGGTCGTCAGCGATCAGGATTCTGATCTTCTTCATCCGTGTGCTCTTCTCCTCGTGGTATTGTGATAGTGACGCTGGTTCCGCGACCGGGAGTAGAGGTGATGTCGCACCGTCCGCCGAGCAAACTCGCCCTCTCCCTCATGCCGGTGAGACCCAAACGATGACCTTTCCCGTTGGAATGGCCAGGATTTGCATCATCGAACCCCCTGCCGTTGTCGTCAACCCGGAGGGTGATGTTCCCGCCCTCGGCCGCGAGACGCACGTTGGCGACGTTCGCGCCCGCATGTTTTGCGACGTTCGCCAGGGCTTCCTGTGCGATTCTGTACAGGGCGGTTTCCACGTTGCTGTCGACCTCCCGGGGGACCGGCTCGCGCAACTCCAGCGTGGCCTCGATGCGATGCTGCCGCTCGAAATCCCGACAGAGAAGTCTGAGGGCGCTCACCAGTCCGAAGTCGTCCAGCACGCTCGGGCGAAGATTCGACGATATTCTTCGCACCTCAATGATTGCCTTCTCGAGTTCTTGCGTTACCCCCTGGAGCTGGCGGGAAACTCGCCTGTTGAGCGGCCGCAATTCATCGCCGAGGCCCTCGACAGTGAACTTCATCCCCGTCAGCCGCTGGCAAAGGTCGTCGTGGAGCTCACGGGAGATCCGTCCCCGCTCCTCCTCCTGCGCGCGCTGAACGGAGATCGCGAAGCTCTTGAGGGCGGCAGACCGCTCGCGTTCGGCGGTCTCCAGCTTTCTTGTCATGAGATTGAACGACTCTCCGAGCATCCGGAGCTCGTCACTGGATTGCAGATCCACCTCCTGTGCCCGATCGCCGCGCGCGATGGCATCCATCACCGAAGCGAGATGCTGGATGGGGCGAGCGATCTGGCGGGTTGTAACGGATCCCGCCCATACGCCGAAGAGGAGGCTGAGCAACAGCACGACAAGGACGGTGGTGTTGGCCCGCACTCCCGCCTCGAGGAGCTCCCGCTCGGCATTCGCAAGACCGCTTGCTGTTCGCAGATGGATATGCTCATCGAACATCAATCCCATGTCCCGGACGATCGACAGGAACTGCGTTTCTTTCTCCATTCGCTGCTTCTGCAATGCGATGATCTCGCGGGCACGGGTGAAGGTTTCGCTCGCACGGCGCCGGAGTTCGGCGGCGTACCGGTCCTCTTTCTTCGAGAGAAGGACGATTTCGTAGAGATGAAGGTAGCGCTGGAACTCGGCCTCCACGATGCGAATCCGAGTTTCGTACTCCGCCCGTCCGGTCAGAACGTAGTTCCATAGTGCCTTGGTGAGAGCGATTGCTCCGACCTTCATCTCCAGCGCGGCCTGGAGTCTTCGAAACGCCACGGGATCATCAGCGCTAATCGATGCTTGAATGTGCTCCGTCATGAGCGCGTTGATCCGGTCCACATCGGCCAGGAGTTCGGCCACTTTCCGGGCCTGGATGTCACGCAGGGTGATCTGATCGGCGGCGAGGGACTGAAACGATTCGATGCCGGCCGTGAGCCGGACCTTGACTGATCCCTGGTTTGAGGAGTCACTCAGCGCGCGGTACTCTTTCTCGTTCCGGGAGAGCTGACCACGGTTGCGGTAGAATGCACTCAGGAGGGCAGTGTCCCCTGTTGATACATACCCGAGGGTGGTGAAGGCGGTCTCAACGAGGTTCCTCTGCAGTGCAACAACGGTAGTGTTGAGCGGCTCTCTCACCTGAGTCATCTCTTCGACCTTGGCCCGGACCACGCGGGTCTCGGTGTACGAGACAATTCCGATCACCAGGCAGAGGCCCAAGAGTACCCCGATGCCCAGGGCCAGCCGAGTCCCGATCGTTCGCATACCTAATTCCTCTCTTCCATTCGCTACAATAAACGGAATCTTCCGGGAAAGGCCAATAGGGCAAACCCGGTATTCCCCGGGGCACTGCGGATCAAACGACCTAGAGTGACTACTCGAGAGATCTACAACCATGTATGGAATGGGAAAATTGCGGTGAGTGTCCGATTGTGCCTGACCTGTGCCGTGCATACCATACGCGCAACAGGAGCTTCCTCAGATGCGGAGTCGCAGACGTTTGCGGAAAGAACCGCGGGATATCGATAGGGTTTGGTCGGGCCAGGACGTGTGTATGGTATTTCACGGAGAATTGCCTGATCGAAGAGAACGAAGCTGGTTCGTGTATTCATGATTCTCGTTGTCGCACGTTGAGAAGGAGCCGCCGCCCGGGCGCGGGAAGATCCGGGCCCGGCGTCATCCTCGGGGGCCCGTCAGGCCTTGCATGGAAACAGAGGGTTAATCGTGTGGATACTATCGACGGCGGCATGGGTTTTTCACCATCGATCCCCGGTCGGTGTATTCTTCGAATTGGCCCCGGTTCTCGTCGTCGATCCGGAGATGGGATTCAGATTTGATGTTGGTCGTAGTGCAGGCGTCACCCGCAGCGAAAGTCGACACCATGCCGAAGAGGTCCCGAATGAGGAATCATCGTGCGATGCTGGCGGGGGGGCATTGGACCGGTACTGTGTTCTCATCGGCTTTCGGCCCCTGGTTGGCGAGTGTGTGTGCCTATGTCATTGTTGATGTCGGCCGCCGTGTTCTGTTGCCTTCAGGGGGGGCGGTGTCGGCAGCGGACCTGGCGGAAGCAGGGGTCGTCCTGGTCCTCGTGACGGCTGAGACATGGGTTTACCTCGGCAGGCAGGGTTTTCCCCCTACCCGGGTCCAATTGATCGCCATTGGCTGTCTCTGGGCAGGGTTGACGATCTTCGCTCGCTACGGGTTGGAGCTCTACCTAAGCGACCGGTATGCCGCGCAATTCCTGATTCAGGCGGTGACCGGCGATTCTGAGGCCAAGGCAGAAGCAATCTGGGCGATCTTCCTCGTGGCCCAGGCGGTTTCCCCATATCTAATCGGACGGGTGCACATGTCCCGTTCGGGGCGGCCAAGCATTCGGCCGAATGTCTTTCGATAGGTTCCCCATCACGGCAGTATGATTCCCCACCGCTCTTTCACAGCTGGGAAGGGGCGTATGAGTTTGCCCACGCCAGCGGTTCGTCGGCTTGTTGTTGTCTCTAACCGTCTTCCGTTTGCCGTCCACGAAGAGAGCGGGGGATTGGTTTTCCAGGAAAGCCCCCCGGGGGGGTGCCCACGGGTTTGCGCACCTGCCTCGAGTCCCTCACCTCTGCACCGGGCGCGGTGCAGGAATACCTCTGGGTAGGTTGGCCCGGCGGCGAGATCACGGACGGTCTCGCCGGCCGTCTGCGTTCGACAGCTGCGGGGTAGCAGACCCTGTTGAGCCCGTTGACCTCCTCGACGAATGGAACGCACAGAGGCGGCGGGGAAAGGCCTGGAGGCTGTGGAGGAATTCAAACAGATCCCCGTCTCCCAACTTGTCGAGGCTCTCCTCCCCAACGCCGAGCTAACGGGACATGCAGTTCAAGACGCCCTAATGCAACACTGCATCAATTTCGTGGCGCTCGTTGGCTATCGCCTCGCCCTGGGTTGCAAACCACTTTTCGATTGTCTTGGGCCTGCCAGAGTTATTGCTACACGAGTATCTGGTCCCCTGTCCATTGTTCTCTGACATCACCATGATCTCGACTCCCCGATGCGTTGCCTTCGTTGTCGTTACCTTTACCATGTCCTCGGCCTCCGGAGATTGTCCTATGAAGGAGACTCAATATAGTCACCTCAGCAAAAGAGTGCCGGATCTTCCCGTCCAAAGGGGAGAAGGAGCAGTTTCTTGCTACGCAGAACAGACTATTCAAACCGCAACGACTTCGCAATATCTTCAACAGCATCGCGTTCTTCCTTCCAAACTTCAGCCCGACGCTCTTCTTCCATTACCTGCTCCCGGGCATACTGCGTGTAGGCAACATTCGTTGCGTCGACGGCCTTTTTCAAGACAGGCAGATGTTTCATACCGATATCTTTGAGAGGGGAGTGCACGACGAGGAATCTTCCATCGATGCCTGCTTCCTGCGTCGGGTTGAGATTTTTCCATTCCCGTTCAAAGATATCCCTCCATTCCCGTGGAGGATCTCCTGACAGTTCGAAATACACTTGATAGACTGTAAATGAGCCGAGGGTTTTACGGGTCTTGTCGGTATTGAGACCGACGATCCGTATCTCAGGGGTGGGCTGTGTCCGAGGGTCTTCATCAGTTTCGGCCATTTGCTACCTCACGTGAAATGAACAATCTTGTGTTGTTCGATCCTAATCTTTGTACGGCCAGCTTCATCGTGTATCGTCGAAATGATCCCGCCTCGTCCCGCCAGAAGGCGGGCGGGCCTCGTCGAGATCTTACGGACACTGTGCCACACATCGTATATGAAGACCGAGTTGGTGTGGCACGAGTCGGATGAATCATACACGCGTTCCCTCTGCCGAGGGCGCGATAGATCTTTCTAGTCGGGGAGAGGTTGAGGAAGACGAATCCTCAAAAGAAGTACCTTGCCCCGATCCCCGCGTCAATGCCAAAGCCTGTTGATGATGTAAGCTGGAGTGACGGAACGAGCTCAAGGAACACATCGATTGGCGTGTTATGCGGAAGCCATGCAATGCCGAACACACCGCGAATTGCTACAGAGCCGTCATACCCAGCCCCTGTGTTCAAGCGTCCACCGATACCATAGTACAAGGGAAATCGTTCAGACGAGTGGATGGCGTTAAACGAATGCCACAGGTAATCCATGTGAAAATGAACGCGGCTTCCTCCATCATAGTATCCCTTGTATCTGCCGATCCGATCTCCCCCGATCGACCAACCGAGACCAAAGTCGAACGCGTTTACGCGTGAAGTCCACAACTTCGCGCTGATTCCCGTAGGCTCACCGATAATCACGCCAAGTCCAAAACCACGATCCTGGGCGAAGGATCCTTGAACGGCGAGGAACAAGTAGAGTGCGATACCTGGATAACCAAAATACTTCATCTGGAGCCTCCCTCTTTGCATTGATGCAATAATTCTTTGACTTTCGCACGGCAATTCTTCGGGCCCGATGAATGGACCGCCGTCTATTGTTGCCAGACGTTCACATCCAGCGCCAGATCCCGCACGCCATTGATCACAAACTGAGCGCCGATGCAGATGAGGAGAAACCCCATGATCCGGGATAGACTGTCAACTCGGCTCACCCCAAGGAAGCGACGCAAAGAACCTGCTCTCCGGAGAACAATCCAGGAGAGCATCGCGGTGATGAGGATCGCCAGCACTACTCCGGTACAGGCGAAGAGCTTGTCTATGCCGTGCCGTCCATGTATCGATGACGACATGGTAATGACAGCCGCAATTGCGCCCCGGCCGCCAACATACTTC
>DAIUKN010000149.1:0-6577 GCA_036848195.1 Bacteroidota bacterium | reverse complement strand
CGCTGCCGTCCTTGCCGCGCTCAGAAGCGTCGACTATGTCTGTTTTTTCGGCAGCAATACCCCCCTGAGGCTCATTGAGCGGCTCTTGCCCGACGTGATTGTCAAGGGAGCGGATTGGAAGAAGGAAGCCATTGTGGGCGCCGACGTTGTGGAGAAGAACGGCGGAGTGGTGAAACGTATCCCCCTTACGGCGGGACGTTCGACGACCAAAGTCATCCAGCGCATTCTGGATGGGTACGGCGGCCGGCGGCCGGGCCGCGTGCGGCGTCGCCGTGCGTGATTCTGAAGACGATTTCGTCGGAGAGCGTGTAACGTGAAGAGGCTGGTCAGAATAGCGGTCTGGCTGTTCGACGGAATCCTGGTGTTCGTCCTCCTGGTGGCGGGCTTCACGCAGACCCAGATTTTTCGGGACCGCCTGCGCGCCGTGGCCCTCTCCAACCTCGACTCGCTCCTCAACGCCCAGGTCCACCTCGGGGAACTTCGCGGGAATTTGATCACCGGTTTTGAGATCGACAGCATCTCGGTCGCGGTCGACGGAACGTCCGTTGTGTCCGCAAGTCGGGTTGATCTCCGTTACAATATCTTTGCCATTCCGGGCAAAACCCTCTCGCTCAGCAAAATCGCACTGTTCAATCCATCGTTTACCCTCTTGCGCGACCGGGGTGGGTCCTGGAACTTCGAACGGATGATCAGATCCAGGGGCGGCGACACGACGGCCGGCAAACCGTTCGACTGGAAGGTGGATCTTCAGGAGCTGGAAATTCAGCATGGCACGGTGGTGCTGCTGGATTCTGCCTCGCTCCTTCGCCCCGGACACGCCCCGCCGGACAACTCCACGGTGGAATACCATAACTTTCGCCTGTACAACCTTAACCTGGTGATGTCTGCGCTCCTCCAGCCGGAGGAGAAACATGTTCGGATTGCGTCGCTATCGTTTGTCTCGGACAGCCCTTCGTTCTGGATGCAGCGGCTGGCGCTCGACGCGTTTGTCACGCCACACGGGGCACAGATCGACGGGCTGACCGTCACAACGGACCGTTCGGACTTCACCCTGAAGGCGTCCCTGAAAAACGTCGATCTCTTGACCGGCGTCAGCCTCGAGCAACTCCGCAAGTGTCCCGTCGACCTCTCCCTGCGCGTCATCACCCTGGATCTGAATGAGCTCCAGGCGTTCATCCCCGCACTGGATTTCCTCAACGGAACCGTCATGGCGGATCTTGACCTTTCCGGCGAGTTCGGCAGGGTTGCCGTCAAGCGATTCGACCTCCAACAGGGTACGTCGCGACTTGCCATGAAGGGGACCGTCACAAACCTTCACAGACCGGAAGATCTGGCGCTCGACGTCAGACTGGCGGAGAGCACGATTGATCCGGGCGACCTGCTCCGGTTAATGCCCCGGTTCGATCTTCCCGATTTCGGTGCGGCCGGGCCGGTGAAGCTGAGTGCTTCCTTCAACGGCCGTCCGCTGAATTTCAAAGCTGCCTGTGACCTTGAATCCGGCGCGGGCCGCCTCTGGTCGCCTGAGTTTACCATGGAAGTCGGGGGACCGAGGTCGCTCGCGTATCGGGGCGATGTCCACATGCGCGATTTCAATCTGGCGGTTCTCCTGGGCGATCCGAGGTTCGCAAGCCGGCTGACGGGCACAGCGAGCATCAACGGAGAGGGAGTCTCGGTGCGCCAGATGAACACCCGCTTCAGCGTAGCCGTCGACTCTTCTGAGTTCCGCGACCAGCCGGTGACCGCAACACGGATCCTGATGAATGCCGAAGACAAGAAGGTGCGTGGAACGGTCCATTTCTCCGTAGGCGAAATGCGCGGCGACATTACCGGCGACCTGGACGAAAGCCAGCCCGGCCCGCCGACCTATAGCATTGATGGCAATGTGGTCTCGTTGAATCTCGAAAGCTTCCTGCATGATCGATCGTACAACAGCGACCTCACGCTGAAGATTAAAGCCCGGGGGAGCGGTCTCAACTGGAGCGACCTCACCGGGGATTTCCTGCTCGATCTGTCGTCCTCACGGTACGGGGAGTATCAGGTCGATTCGGGGAACGTTCACATGATCATCGATCCGGTCGATTCAGTTGAAAAACGGCTCACGATCGAATCAAATATCGCCGATTTTGTAATCACGGGGGCGTTCGATCTTCCCTATCTGGCAAAGTTGGCCGAGTTTGAAGTTGAGAATGTTCGTGAAGCGGTTGGCGCGAAGCTTGCGCCTCTGGACTCGAGCCTTGCCGCAAGCGTGGATCAAAAGAAGCTTGACCGTTTGGCAAAGGAGCTGACGGCGAAAAACGTGACTCTGGACGCAAACTTCGCCCTGTTGCTCAAAAACCTGGAGCCCCTCTCTATTGTCACCGGGAATCGGACATTCAACGGGACTGGGACGATCACCGGCACAGTAGCGGGCGGATTCACGAGCCTCAATCTTGAAACCGAATTGGACCTGGATGAGTTCTTCTACGGGAATGTCGAGTCGGGGATCCTCATCGAGGAGGGGAAGATCGCGTTGAATGTCAGGGCGCTGACCCCGGTTGCGCCGCTGAACAGCGCCGCGCTCCGCCTCACCGGGATGATCGGATCTCTGCACGTCAACCGGGAGCATTTCGATTCCCTGGTCGTTGACATCACGTCCAACAGGACCACCGCGAAGTTTTCCGGTCGGACAGCAGTCAATGAAAATCTGCGGTGCGCAACAGCCGGTGACGCGCGCCTCTCGGGGGACACGGTGGCGGTAACGTTCGGGCAGCTGGAGGTTGCGTATGTGGACTATGCCTGGGCTGCCGACCCCCACGCCCGGTTTGAGCTGACGAGGAATGGTGTCTCCGTCCACGACCTCGTCATGCGGCGGGACTCGGAGGAGGTATCGCTGGAAGGTTCCGTTGTCGGGGGTGGGCTGCTCGATGCGCGACTCAACGGCTCGCATATTGATCTCAATGGTTTGCGGTATCTTCCCGCCGAAGAAGTGACCGACTCGACCCGCGGCATGTTTTCAGGAACTGCCGGTCTTTCACTCGTCGGTGGCGGCACACTTGCCCGGCCATGGTTCATGGGTTCGCTGTCGGTGGACAGGTTCACCTACCGCGGTGTGCCTCTCGGGAGCTTCGCGGGCGACATGCGTTACCGCGACAAGAGCCTCTCCCTGCACGCCGTGGGAAGCTCGCGCATCGACGGCAACAATTCCTTCCCGGACATGGTCGTGGATGGAACCATCCCCATAGACCTCTCGCTGGGCCCTGTGGAAAGCGATCGGATTACCGACGAGCCGGTGGACCTCACGATCAAGGCCGAGAATTTCCAGATGGGAATTCTTGACCCGTTCCTTCCCACGTTCAGACGATTCAGCGGGCTCCTGAAGTGCGACCTCACGGTCAAGGGCCCCCTCCTTCATCCATCCTATGGGGGGACAGCGTCGATCAAGGAGTGCTCGTTCCTTTTCCTCCCGAACAATATCGACTATTCGTTTGAGGGCTCGTTTGAAGCGGAGGGTGAGCGCCTGAAGGTGCTGGATGCCGCCCTCAGCAACATCAACGAGGGAACGCAGGCCGGCGTTATCCGGATCACCGGGGACTTCGCCCTGCGCAACCTCCATCCCGGAGACTTCAACCTGTCGCTGAACGGGAACCTGCTTGTGGTCAAGGAGACGACGAGCAAGTCATCGCTGGAGGTGTCCGGAAACCTGTTCGTGGAAATTGGCCCGGCGGGGCTGCGCTTTACCGGCGAAATCGAGAACTCGCTGCTCAAAGGAGAATTGCTGGTGCGCAACTCCAGTCTGGTTTTTCCCCCCACAACGTCCCAGGTTGTGGAAGAGTCCGCCCTGGCAGTGCCTGTCATGGTCGTGGACGACACCATGCGGGTGGTGGAACGTCGCCGGCGGTCCGCCGCCGAACGGTATTTCAGCTACCGGAGGGGGTCTGTCTCCGGGGTAGCCGAAGAAGAGAGCCGGAAAGTTCCCTCGGTCTCCTTTATGGATGGGATGAAATATGACCTGGAAATCGAAACCACCGGAGGCAACACCGAGATCAAGATGGTCTTTAACCCGATCTCGGCAGAGGAGCTGGTGGCGACGATTGACGGGCGCTTTGCCATCCGCGGGGACAAGACGCGTTGGTTCGGGGAATTGACTATCCAGCGGGCCTATTACAACTTTCTGAAGCGATTCGATGCGCAGGGGAAGATCCGGTACACGGGCGACTTCATGAATCCCGAGCTGGACGTCAAGGCGACGTACCGCGGGAGGCGCACAGTTCAGGACTCCACCGGGAGGCTTGACGAACGCGTCGTTGTGACGTTCAAGATCAGCGGCGCTCGGCAGCAGCCCAAAGTAGACTATGCCATGACCATCGATGACGTGGACTACCTCAACTACCGTGGTTTGAAGTCCAACGACATCCAGTCCGACGCCATCCAGTTCATCGTCTATGGCACGTTCCCGCTCACGGCGGCGCAAAAAAACGAGGTTCAGACGGATGTCGAACGGACCCTGGGGTTCTCGGTCCTCACCGGGGCGTCATCGCTTCTGACCGGCACGCTGTCGGAATTCCTCCGCGCCCAGACGGGATTCATCAGCTCAGTCGAGCTGAGTTATGGTGGCGGGGGTAAGGCGCTGAGCGAGGCAGCGGAAATCCGACTCAGCGGCGTGGCGTGGAACGGCTACTGGAGGTACGGCGGCAGGATACTGGACGATCCCCTGGGCAATGCGAACTTCAGTCTCATGTATTCCCTGGGGACCATCTTCAACGCGCCGACGGTCCGCAATCTGATGTTCGAGCTCGAGCGGCGCGTGGAACAGAGCACGCTCCAGAGTAACGATCTCAAGCGGGTGAATTCCGCCCGCCTCTTTTACCGATTCTCGTTCTGATTACCCATTAACACTGAGGAGTCTTCCATCGCAACACTCAAAAAGAGAATACTCACCCTTCTGTCGCAGGATGCCTCGGCGAAGCTGACGCTGAAAGAGCTTTCCCGTCACATGGATGTGCAGGGGAAAGAGGAGTACCGGCAGCTGCGCGAGCTGGTCGACGACATGGTTCACCGCGGCATTGTGGCATCGGATGACCGGGGACGTATCCGCTACCTTCCTGCACGGGATACCCGGAAGAGTCGCGGGGAAAAACCGGCTCGCCTGGTCGGTGCACTCACAGTGAGCAAGCGGGGTCTCGGGTCCGTTCGTGACCAGGAAACCGGCGAGGAGATCGCCATAGGTCCCCGTTCAATGGGAACGGCCATGCACGGCGATATCGTCGCTGTCGTTCCCTTTGCGAGCAGGATGGTGCGGCGAAGGGACCAGGAGGAATCTTCCCGCGAGGGTGAGGTGGTTGAAATTATCCGGCGGACCACCACGAGGATCACCGGCACGCTTACGCAGAGCCGCAACTTCTCGTTCATCGTTCCGGATAATCCGCGGTTCACGCGCGACATCTATCTCTCGCAGGCTGAGGCAAAGAAGGCGAAGCAGGGGGACAAGGTGGTGGTGGACCTCCTGCCGTGGACCGACGAACATCTGAATCCCGAGGGGACCATCGGCGAAGTCCTGGGAGCGTCCGGCGATGCACGCGTCGAGGTGACCGGGGTCGCCCGCTCCTTCGGCCTGCCGGCGGTATTCCCGCGGGAGGTTTTGCGTGAGGCGGACCGGCTCCCGGCTGCCATTCCGGCGGAGGAGATCCGGTGGCGTTCCGATTGCCGGCCGCTGACAACGGTCACCATCGATCCGGAGGACGCCAAAGACTTCGACGATGCCCTGTCGTGCGAGGTCCTGCATAACAATCGGATAAGGCTGGGGGTTCATATCGCGGACGTCAGTCACTATGTGCGCGAGGGGACTGCTCTCGATGCCGAGGCCCTGGCGCGGGGAACGAGTGTGTATCTCGTGAACGAAGTCGTTCCGATGCTCCCCGAACGGCTCTCCAACGACCTTTGCAGTCTGCGTCCCCGGGAGGATCGTCTCGCGTTCAGCGTCTTCATGGAAGTCAATGCCGACGGGAAAGTGGAAAAGTATGGCATTGAGAAGAGCATCATCCACAGCCGCCGGAGGTTTTCGTACGAAGAGGTGCAAAAGATTATTGATGCGGGGAGGGGAGAGCACGCCGAGATTCTCCTTCCTCTTCACCGTCTCGCGCACGTGCTGTTGAAACGGCGACGGAAAGACGGGTCCATTGACTTTGACACGGCTGAGGCGAAGTTCGCGTTCGACAAGCACGGCTTCCCCTCGGCGATCATCAAGAAGACCCGGCTTGACGCACATCGTCTGGTGGAAGAGTGCATGCTTCTGGCCAATGTCACCATTGCGCGGCATATCGGTGCATCGGGAGAGGAGGCGAAACCCTTCGTCTATCGCGTCCATGATCTGCCCGATCCGGGCCGGCTGCGGGAGCTGGCAAACTTCGTGAAGCAGTTCGGCTTTTCACTTGATGCCAGGAACGGTGTCTCTCCGAGGGCACTGCAAAGACTGCTGGACGACGTCAAGGGATCGGAAGTCGAGACCCTGATCAACGAGGTTGCGCTCCGCTCCATGGCGAAGGCGGTCTACGCTGAAAAGAACATCGGTCACTACGGCCTGGCATTTCCGCACTACACG
>DAIUKN010000148.1:0-6624 GCA_036848195.1 Bacteroidota bacterium | reverse complement strand
CGAAAACCTCCGCTTCTATGCGCAGGAGGAGAAGAATGATCCCGGATTCGCGAAGGAGCTTGCCGGCTACGGCGATGTCTACGTGAACGATGCCTTCGGCACCGCCCACCGTGCCCATGCGTCAACGGAGGGAATCACGCGATATCTGAAACCGAGCGTGGCCGGATACCTGATGAAGAAAGAGATCGAGTATCTGGGGAAGGCGGTCCAGAACCCGGCGCGACCCTACGTCGCCATCATGGGCGGCGCGAAGATCTCCGGGAAGATCGACGTTATCCAGAACCTGCTGCCGAAAATCGATGTGCTGATCATCGGAGGGGGGATGGCGTTCACCTTCTTCCAGGCGGAGGGATTCGAGATCGGGGATTCCCTCGTCGAGCAGGAGAAGGTCCCGCTGGCGAAGAAGATCCTCGAGGAGTGCAAGGCAAAGCACATGCGGCTGATTCTTCCGGTCGACTGTGTGGTTGCCGATCGGTTCGAGAACGACGCGCAGCGCAAGATCGTCTCCGTGTCAAAGATCCCGTCCGGTTGGCGGGGGCTTGACATCGGGCCGGAAACGGTCAAGATTATCGGCATGGAGCTGCGCCGGGCCAAGACGATCGTCTGGAACGGTCCCATGGGGGTCTTCGAGATGCCGAATTTCGCCCACGGGACACTCGAGGTCGCCAAGCTCCTTGCCGACGCGACGAAAGCAGGTGCCACAACGATCGTTGGAGGCGGAGATTCCGCTGCGGCGATCGCGCAAGCGGGGTTGGAGAGCGCAGTTTCTCATGTGTCCACGGGTGGTGGAGCTTCCCTGGAGTTCCTCGAAGGGAAGACCCTCCCCGGGCTTGCCGCTCTTGACACGCGGTGAACTAAACCGCCGGGAACGGTGTTCTGAAAGGGAGCCCGGGAGAGAGGAGATCGATGTCGTATTTTTCACGTCCAACTTCGGCCGGTTCGTACTACCGGCCAAGTTTTTTCAGGGGGTTTGCATTCTTCCCTCCGGTGATCAAGTGGCTGCTCATCAGCAACGTGGCCATCTGGTTCGCCTTTGATTTTCTGCTGACTCCGTTCACCTTTGGAGGGGTGCCGATCTTTGAGATCGTTGCACGGCACCTTGCCCTCTGGCCTCTCGGTCCGCATTTCTACCCCTGGCAGCTGGTCACGTATATGTTCATGCACGGAGGCTTCTGGCATCTGTTCATGAACATGCTCGCCCTCTGGATGTTCGGGATGGAGCTCGAGCACCTCTGGGGTTCGAAGAAGTTCCTGACCTACTACTTGCTCTGCGGTGTTGGGGGCGGAATTGCGAACCTTCTTGTGGCACCGCTCCTCGGGCAGGGTGCGCCGACCGTGGGTGCATCGGGAGCCGTCTTTGGGGTTCTTCTTGCGTTCGGCTTGCTCTTCCCGGATCGCCCGATCTACATCTACTTCCTCCTTCCCGTCAAGGCGAAGTACTTCATCGCCTTCTACATCGGTCTGGAGCTGTACCTCGGGGTGACCGGAACGTCGGACGGCGTTGCACATTTTGCTCACCTCGGCGGCGCCGCTGTCGGATTCCTCTATCTTGCCACGCAGATGAAACTCCCCTGGTTCCGCCCGCCGGCGGCGATATTCGGGGGACAGAAAAGTGAACCACCTACACCCGGTATCCGGATCGGCCGGCGTGATGAGGTTCAGGACGCGAAGTTCTATGATATCAACTCCGGAAAGCCTCTGGACCACGATCCGGAGGCCACGCAGGAAGTTGTTGACGCCATTCTCGACAAAATCAGCAAGGGCGGTTACCAGAGCCTTTCCGAAGACGAGAAGCGCATCCTGAACGAAGCAAGCAGGCGTATCCACTGAAAGGATCCATGGAGATTCCCATTCTCAATCTCGCTGACCAGCCGGTCGCGGGCCAGCAAACCCAGGGGACGTCAGGCAAGCGCCGGCAGACTCGCCGGGTAACGATCGGCGGAATCGCGGTCGGCGGTGGAGCACCCATCTCCGTTCAGACCATGACGAAGACCAAAACCTCTGACGTCAAGGCCACTGTCGCACAGATCATCCAGGCCGCTGAAGCCGGATGCGACATCGTACGCGTGACGGTGAACGATAAGGAAGCCGCGGATGCAATGAACGAGATTGTGCGGCAGTCGCCAATCCCGGTCGTGGCTGATATTCATTTTAATCATATCTTTGCTCTCAAGGCTATCGAAGCGAATGTCGCAAAGGTGAGAATCAACCCGGGGAATATCGGGAGCCGCGAACGAATACACCAGGTGCTGGGCGCCGCAAAAGACAAGGGCATCCCGATCCGGATCGGCGTGAATTCCGGTTCGCTGGAGGAGGATATCCTTGAGAAATACGGATACCCCACCGCCGAAGCTCTGTATGAAAGCGCAATGCGGCATGTGCAGATTTGCGACGAGAGCGGATTCCGCGACATCATCATTTCGGTGAAGTCCACAGACGTTCGCCTCATGATCGACGCGTACCGGCTGGTTGCGCAGCGTACCGATATTCCACTGCACCTCGGCGTGACGGAGGCGGGAACGACCCGGATTGGGACGATCAAGTCGGCTGTTGGTATTGGCACGCTTCTGGCCGAGGGAATAGGGGATACCATTCGCGTGTCGCTGACCGACGACCCGGTGAAGGAAGTGGAGGTTGGGAAAGAGATCCTCCGGTCGTTGGGTCTCGCCACGCGAAATGTCGAGCTGATTGCCTGCCCGACATGCGGGAGACTCGAGGTGGATCTCTTTGCCATCATGGCGGAGCTGGAAAAGAGACTGGAGGGGGTCAAGAAGCCGGTGAAAATTGCCGTGCTTGGGTGCGTCGTGAACGGGCCTGGCGAGGCCAGCGAAGCCGACATCGGAATCGCGGCGGGGAAGGGCGTCGGGATCCTCTACAGAAAAGGTGAAGTCGTGCGGCGGGTGAAAGAGTCAGAGATCGTCGATGTCATCGTCGAAGAGGTCCGGAACTTTCAGCCGGAGCTCGCGAAGTAAACGTGGCGATGTCGATGCCTCCCACCGCGTCATAGTGCGAGCTGTGACGCGTTTTTTTCTGTGTTTTGGGAATGAAGTTCCTTATCTTTCCTGACAAAGAATCTTCGTATCACTCTCACACCTGCCACTCTTCGTGCCAAAAACCCTGAATATTCTCTTTGTCGGCGACATCGTCGGTGCCCCCGGTCTGGAACTCGCCGTCAATTTGATCCCCAGCTACCTTAAGAAGTACAATGTCGATCTTCTTATCGTCAACGGTGAAAATGCTACAGAGGGGAAAGGGATCGCCGAGGAACATGCCAAAAAGATCTTCGATCTCGGCACGCACGTCATCACCACGGGGAATCATGTCTGGGACCGCTGGGACAGCCGGAAGGTCCTTGGAGGCGACCGGCGGATTCTCCGTCCGCTCAATTACCCACGGGAAAACGGCGGCAACGGATTCATCATCGTTGATCTGGGTGAGAAGGGGAAGGCCGGAGTCCTGAATATTCAGGGACGGATCTACATGCAGCCGATCGACGATCCGTTCAAGTCTGCCGATTGGGCTCTCAGCACGATGCAGAAGGAGACGAAGGTCATCTTCGTCGACTTTCATGCCGATGCGACGGCTGAGAAGATGGCGATGGGCTGGTACCTGGACGGGAAGGCGACTGCGGTCATCGGGACACATACGCATACGCCCACAGCTGACGGACGAATCCTGCCGCGCGGCACCGCATTCCAGTCGGATGTAGGCATGACGGGGCCGTACGATTCCGTGCTCGGGATGAAGAAAGAGCAGGCAATCAAGAGGCTCCTGACTTCGACGCCGCATAAATATGAAGTCGCGTCGCACGATGTCCGCTTCTGTGCAGTATACGTACAGGCCGATGCAGAGACGGGGAGGGCGATTGCGATGGAACAGGTGATCTTCCCGGCCTTCGGGTGAGGAACAGAGACCGATACATCGCCAGTTCGATGTCCCGTACAAGACCCCACACTCGTTCAAGGAAATTTCGAGACGCACAATCCCATGTCTGCAGAGATAATCGACGGTAAGGCGATCGCGGCCCGGATCAAGGCGGAGGTCAAGGATCAAACCGATGCATTAAGACGCGAGCGAGGGATCAGGCCCGGCCTTGCGTTTATTCTGGTGGGAGAGGACCCTGCCTCTCAATCGTATGTCAGGTCAAAAGGCAAGGCCTGCGAAGAACTGGGTTTTCACTCGATTACGGAGAAACTCCCCGCCTCCACGACGCAGGACGAACTGCTCGCGCTCATCGGCCGGTTCAACCTCGATCCTTCCGTTCATGGCATTCTGGTTCAGCTCCCTCTCCCGAAGCAGATCGACGAACAGAAGGTCATCGAGGCCATTGACTACCGGAAAGATGTGGACGGATTCCACCCGGTGAATGTCGGCCGTCTGGTGATCGGTCTTCCCGGTCTTCGTCCCTGCACGCCGGCGGGAGTGCAGGAACTCCTTATCCGCAGTAACCATGACCCGGCGGGAAAGCACGTTGTGGTGGTTGGCAGGAGTAATATCGTCGGAAAACCGGTCATGAATATTCTGCTCCAGAAGCAGAAGGGCGCGAACGCGGTAGTCACGATCGCGCACACTGGTGCGGGTGACCTCGCGCCGTATGTGCGGGAGGCCGACATTCTCGTCGCTGCCATCGGAAAACCCGAGGCGGTCACCGGATCCATGCTCAAACCCGGATGTGTCGTAATCGATGTGGGAATCAATCGCGTTCGGGATCCCTCATCGAAAACCGGTTCGCGGATGGTCGGGGACGTCCACTTTGCCTCCGCTTCGGCCGTCGCTTCGGCGATTACGCCTGTTCCCGGAGGGGTTGGTCCGATGACGATTGCGATGCTGATGCGGAACACACTTCTCGCGGCAAAAGGAGAAATCTATAGGTAATTTCCAAAACCCAAACCGAAGGCTCCGCCCGCCATGGATGCGCCAAAATGGCCGGGGGCCGGATCCCGATCCACCGTTATCTTGATCTTCACGCCGATTATCGATATCTTGGCTATATCCTCGCATTCATCCCCGGTTCTTTCCACCTCACGCAAATTCTGAAGAGGCTCGTATGTCGATCCCGAAATTCAAGAATGAAATTGTTCTCGACTTCTCAAAACCCTCCAACCGAAAAGCTCAGGAACGGGCTCTGGCTAAGGCCAGGGCGGAGTTGGGCAAGGAATACCCTCTCGTCGTTGGAACGGAGCGTATCACCACAGAGCAGAAATTCGCCTCTCTGAACCCATCGAAGCCGTCGGAGGTCGTCGGCATATTCCAGAAAGCGGATGCCGCAATTGCCAACAAAGCGATGGATGTTGCTCTTGCTGCATTTGAAGAATGGAAAAGGGTTCCGGCGAAGAAACGGGCCGACTATCTCTTCAGGGCTGCAAAGGTGATGCGGCGCCGGAGATTCGAGCTGAATGCCGTGGAAATCCTCGAGGTCGGTAAAACCTGGCCAGAGGCGGATGCGGATGTCGCAGAAGCGATCGACTTTCTAGAATTCTATGCTCGCGAAGCGCTTCGCTACGGTGCAGACCATCCCGTGGTAAAGAACCCTGGTGAGAAGGGAAAGCTGGTCTACGTTCCTCTCGGCGTCGGCGTTGTGGTGCCGCCATGGAATTTCCCCCTGGCGATCCTTGCCGGAATGACCTCTGCGGCTATTGTCGCCGGGAACGCCGTCGTTCTGAAACCCTCCAGCGATTCGCCATGGATCGGCTGGAAGTTCCTGGAGATCATGCAGGAAGCGGGCCTTCCCGCGGGTGTCCTGAATTTCGTCTCCGGCCCCGGCGGGGCGGTCGGCGACACGCTGGTCATGCACCCGAAGACACGCTTTATCTCCTTCACGGGTTCCAAGGAGGTGGGCATCCACATCAATGAAGTTGCGGCGAAGGTCCAGCCGGGGCAGATCTGGCTGAAGCGAGTGGTGGCCGAGATGGGAGGGAAGGATTCGATTGTCGTCGATGCCGGAGTCGATCTCGATGAGGCGGCCAAGGGTGTGATTGCATCAGCGTTCGGGTTCCAGGGCCAGAAGTGCTCTGCCTGCTCGCGCGTTATTGTCCATGAAAGGATCTATGACCGGTTTGTCGAACTCCTGGCAAAGAAGGCGGAGGCACTGACCGTGGGGGATGCTGCGGATCCGTCGAACTATATGGGCCCCGTGGTCAACCAGTCATCGCAGGAGAAGATACTCTGGTACGTCGACAAAGCGATCAGCGAGGGTGGCAGGCTCGTTGCCGGCGGAAAGAAAACCGAAGGCGAAGGGTTCTTCATCCGTCCGACCGTTGTCGCCGATGTCCTCCCCAGGGCAACCATCGCGCAGGAAGAGATCTTCGGGCCCGTCCTGGCCGTGATCAAGATGCGGAATTTTGAGGAGGGGCTGGCGATTGCAAACAATACGGAATTCGGTCTCACGGGCGCGGTGTACACCCGGGATCGAAAGAAGCTGGCGAAGGCGGAGGCGGAGTTTTTTGTGGGGATCCTCTATCTGAACCGGAAGTGCACCGGCGCGCTCGTCGGCGTTCATCCTTTCGGCGGCTTCAACATGAGCGGCACCGACTCGAAGGCAGGCGGGCGGGATTACCTGCTCCTCTTCCTGCAGGCGAAGTCGATCGCAGAGAAATTGAAGAAGTAAACCCGAGTCACGGAGGG
>DAIUKN010000147.1:0-6659 GCA_036848195.1 Bacteroidota bacterium | reverse complement strand
CGCTATCCGGCAATCGGTGGGGGTGTCATCGTATTTGCATCGGAAGGCGATTTGTGGAGTGTACCACCGGGCGGAGGGACCGCAATACGCCTTACGGCGCACGAAGGGGAGGAGCGATTTCCGCGGATTTCACCCGACGGTCGATGGGTCGCATTCACAGCCCAGTATGAAGGGAACGACGACGTGTATGTCATGCCCACGATGGGCGGCGAGCCGATGCGTCTCACGTGGCACCCGGCCTCCGACCAGGCGATCGGATGGAGTGCCGACGGGAAGGTGCTTTTTCGCAGCCGGCGCGACCACCCCCACGGCGATTACCGTGTCTACAAGATTGATCCGAAAGGCGGAATTCCCGAACTGATTCCGCTCGAGCCCTGTGCGTGGCTCTCGTACGAACCGCAGGGCAAACGTCTCGCGATGCAGAAGATCGGCCTCGAGTTCCACAACTGGAAGCGGTACAAGGGGGGTGAGGCGGAACGGATCTACATTGGAAGCCTGGATCCGCTTGTCTTTACCGAGGTTACGAAATACGACGGGAAGAACGCCTTCCCGATGTGGGCCGCCGACCGGCGGGTCTACTTCGTGACCGATCGCTGGGGCCGGCCAAACCTGGCGTCGATGGA
Source organism: Bacteroidota bacterium (assembly GCA_036848195.1). GTDB lineage: Bacteria > Bacteroidota > Ignavibacteria > UBA10030 > UBA6906 > DAIUKN01. The sequence continues at coordinate 6,036 of DAIUKN010000147.1, read as the reverse complement.
CCCCGACGGTGGCAACATCAAGCGCCTCACCAAATTCACGGACTACGATGTGCGCTGGCCCGCGATGGGCGATGGCAAGATCGTCTACCAGCACGCAATGGACATCTGGATCTATGACCTCGCTACCGGAAAGAACGAGCAGGTGCCGATCAAGTTGCCGAGCGACCGCCTCCAGGTGCGTGAACGGTTCGTCGAACCGATGCAGAGCATTCGCAGCTGGTCCCTGTCGAAAGACGGACAGCGGATCGCGCTGGAAGCGCGCGGCGATCTCTTCGTCGCCCGCACCAACAAGAAGGGCCTCATCCGGCGCGTCACGGAATCCTCTCTGGCACGGACCAAGTTCCCGGCATTTTCTCCTGACGGCCAATGGATCGCGGCATGGACCGAGGTCGACGGCGAGGAGCAGCTCCTGCTCCACTCCGCAGACAACAGCGTGGCGCCGAGACAGCTTGGGAAAGTCGCAACGGGCTGGTACATGGGGCCCGTCTGGTCGCCGGACGGAAAGCAGCTGGCGTGGGGCGACGAGAAGTACCATCTCTCGGCGACCGACGCCGCGACCGGATCACGAACGGTCATCGACAGTGCCGAGTTTGAGATCCGTTCCTACGAATGGTCCCCCGATAGTCGCTATCTGGCGTATGATCTTACGATTCCCAACGGCTACAACCAGGTACGCATCTGGGACAGCAAAGCGAAGAAGGTGTACGAATTGAGCGATCCGATGTTCAACTCGATGTCGGCGACCTGGGACCCGAAGGGAAAATATATCTTCTATCTCAGCGACCGGGTGATCAATCCCTACCTTGACCGCGCGGAGGCCCGTTTCATTGTGAACAACGCCACCGTGCCGGTTGTGGTGGCTCTCCAGGCCGACAGTCTGCTCCCCTTTGCGCCGCGAAGTGACGCCGACCCTGCGGGCGCCGAGAAGAAAGGTGACGAAGCGAAGAAAGACGCGAAGGAGACGAAGGCGGCGCAGAAAGCGGAGAAGGTCGAGCCGATTCGAATCGACTTTGACGGTCTGGCGGGACGCATCGTGCAGGTGCCCGTGCAGCCAGGGAACTACGTTGGCCTCCACGCCATTCCCGGGAAATTGCATTTTGTGGGTGTGGAGAATCGAGGGATGTCGCCGGCTGACGCTGACGGCGAAGATACCAGGGGTGGGACACTCTACACCTATGACATGGAGAAAGAGAAACTCTCCACGCTTGCGTCGGGGGTACTGGGGTACGATGTCTCGCTCGACAACAAAGTGCTCGTCTATAGGACGAAGGATGGTTTCGTCCGGGTCGAGGCCGGCGCAACGAGCGCTCCGAAGCCAGAGGATCTGGCCGACGCGCGCATCGACCTTTCCGGCTGGTCGATCCGCATCAACCCGCGCGACGAATGGAAGCAGATCCTGCACGAAGCCTGGCGTTTGCAGCGCGACTTCTTCTACGATCCGAACATGCACGGGGTCGACTGGCAGGGCGTCTGGAAGCAGTACGGATCGCTGGTCGGCCGCATCGCCTCGAGAGATGACGTTGAGGATCTTCTGGGAGAGATGTTTGGAGAGCTGAACGTCGGGCACGCCTACCACAGCGGCGGCGATATCCGGCGTGGGAAGCTGGTCGGTACCGGGCTCCTGGCGGCGGACCTGACCTACGATCCAAACAGCGGGTTCTGGCAGATCAACAAGATCTACACTGGCGATTATCCGGACACGAAAATGTCGTCACCGCTTGCGCGGGCCGACCTGAGGGTAAAGGCGGGAATGTGGCTCGTTGCAATTGATGGCCGCCCGCTGCTGAAGGGGGAAGACTACCTCCGGCGCCTCGCCAACCGCGCAGGACAGGAGGTCGAGCTTTCCGTCAATGCCACCCCGCAGCTCGACGGGGCACGACGGATCGTTGTGAAGGCCCTTGGCAATGACACGCCGATCCGCTACGCCGACTGGATCCGCGAGCGACGTGAATATGTCAGCCGCGCAAGCAGCGGCCAGATCGGGTACATTCATCTGTACGACATGAGTTCGCTCGGACTGAAGCAATTCTCCCGCGACTTTCCGCCGCAGTGGAACAAGGCGGGCCTGATCATCGACGACCGCTGGAACCACGGCGGTTTCGTTGCGCCGATGATTGTGGCCCACCTCGACCGCAAGCTCTTCTCCGTTAGCGCGACCCGTTACCAGAGGGGGCTGTACACAACGCCCGACAGATCCTCCCGCCGGTACATGGCGCTCCTCCTGAACCGGCAGGGGGGAAGCGACTGTGAAACGCTGGCTCAGGAGTTCAAGGACTTCGCGCTGGGGCCTGTCATCGGCACGCGCACCTGGGGAGGCTGGGTGGGGATCAGGGGCGACAAGCCGTTCCGTGACGGGGGCATATCCACGCAACCGGAGTTCGGCGGCTGGGATCCGAACGGGCGCGGTTGGCAGATCGAGGGACACGGAGTGGATCCGGATGTCGAGCTCGATCTGGGTCCGGACGGATTCATCGGGGGGAAGGATGTCCAATTGGACTACGCCATCGATCACCTGATGAAGAAGATCAAGACTGAACCGCGGACGTTGCCGGGGCCTCCGCCGATTCCGCCCCGCCCGCTGAAGCCGACGGAGTAATTGAGCTGTGCTGACCGGGTCTACGGAACGGGGCGACCGTAGACCCATTGCCGGAATGAACATCCCGAACGATCCTGGGTTCGGGATCCGGACAGATGGCTCGGATTCCGGACCGTGTTTGTCTCGCGCCTGCCTGGTATCTTGACTGTGCCATTGGTTCCGCCTATCTTTCCAGCACGTTCTTTGGATCGGCATTTTCCGAAAGGAGGATGCCGATTTCTGTTATTCAATGGTGAGTGTGGGATTTGCGAACAGGAGAATAAATTACCATGGAAGCATTCTCACCTGCTGTTGGCTCGAAACTGTGTTGGGTACAGCCTAGGACATTTGAGCGCCAATTCGAGCTACGGGCCGAGAAGGGTCTCTATGGAATGCTCTCCTTTGCGACCCCTCTCGGCAGACGGGCTACGGCCGAGGTGCGATTGAACAATGGCTCGCGCAGCCGTGGTTGCTGCTATGTGGAGTCTTCAGTGTGCGAGGTCATAACTCCATCCACATACAGAATGGTCAATTTCCCGTGACAGTGATACTCTTGTTCTGCGTCAACTCACTCCTTTCCAAACTAACTTATCATTAGACCACTACAGGGAGCTGGTCGAAAACAGTTGAGGATAAGCTGAAGGACAATGTGGGGGATGCATTGAACAAGTTGGTCAGGAAGGAGAAGAAATGATTCTATCAAGGAGATCAGCGATGAAGCCTGCATTCGGGGGGTCTGTCATATCCCATACTAGGCCGGCGGCGCAGCGACTGTTCCGCTTTGCAGTCATTCTGGCGGTCCCGATTCTCACGGTCACCACTGCACTCCGGAGCCAGGAGACATACCAGGATTTTGTGAAGAGACAGAAGGAGGGCCAGGCGAAGGAGGCGGCGGCTTTCGCCCAGTACAAGGATTCCGTCACCGCGGAGTACCAGCGCTTCGTCGAGCGGGACCGGCAGGCATTCAAGCAATACGTCGACGACATCCGCAAGCGGTGGGGGAAAGAGAAAGCGAAGACAAGCAGTAAAAAGGAGTGGGTTTCGTATGATGGGGACTTCGGCGCCCGTCGAAGTGTGGACTTCGAGAAGGGCCAGGCATCGGTGGAAGTGCAGGTGGAAAAGGACCTTCCCGCGCCGGAGGTGCGCAAACGCGTCGAAAAGCAGATTGTGAAGATGATAACGGACCGGGGTGAAGCGGACCCACTGGAGGCGAAGCAAAAGGCGCCCTCCGCGACGCAGGTGCTGGAGGGTCAGCTCAAGACGGCTAATGACGTGCCGGTATCCGCGGGCAACGCAGGAGCGTACGCAGGCGAGATACTCAGTAAGGTCTCTGTCCAGCGGGAGCCGGTCGTGGGTGGAGACGGGACTTCACGGATTGTTGCCCGGGTCTCCTTCCTGCTCGTGCCAGACCACATCCGCGTGCGCGCCGAGACGTACCGCGAGACAGTCGCAAAAAACGCCCTGAGGTTTGGGGTAGAGGCACCCCTCGTTTTTGCGGTGATCCACACTGAAAGCTGCTTCAATCCTCGCGCCCGGTCGTCCGCTCCTGCATACGGGTTAATGCAGCTCGTTCCCCCATCCGGTGCTCGCGCAGCGTACATGTTTGTATACGGTGAAGATAGGCTCGTTGCTCCAGAGCATCTCTATGATCCCGCCAACAACATCGAACTAGGGTCGGGATACATTGCCCTGCTCATGACGAAGAACTTCAAAGACGTTTCGGATCCACTCAGCCGTTCATATTGCGCGATTGCAGCCTACAACACCGGGCCGGCAAACGTAGCCACTGCATTCACGGGGAAAAGGGACGTCCCGGCAGCGGTCCGGCGCATCAACGAGATGACGGCCGATCAGGTTTTCGCACGATTGCGGTCGAATCTCCCGTACGCAGAAACACGGGAATACATCGCGAATGTGAGGGGACGGGTCGAGCTGTACGCAGATTGGAAGTGACGTGACTGTTGATCTTGAGGCTTAGCCACGAGAAGGCGACGGCGGCCCTTGTCCGCGGGAATACTTGCCAGCGTCAACAGGCAGAGTCACCTTGGTCTAAGGCTCAGAGAATAGTCACGACCCCACCGGAGTAGCAACCTCCCGGAGGATGGGCGCTTCGGAGGGTTGATTAAATGGGGGCCTTCAGAGGCATTCGCAAGAGAGCGCCGGTCGAGGAGCTCCGTATAGTTATCCAGTCGGCATTGGTGCACGCACTGGGGGCTGGTCACGTAGTCCCGGATGAACCTCCTCTCAAGAGTGGGGGGGCAGATTCGATCTTGACTGCGGGAGCGCTCTTCGTTTGGAGTCTGTTGACATCCCCGTCGTTGGATGAAACATTACACGCCAGTTTCTCCGCCATCAATTCGCAGATTGCTTTTTCAAAACCTGCGAAACGAATTTCGATTGGCCTACTCTAGGATCCCTGCGCACACCCAGAAAAATCCGGAGACAAAAGTGAAAAGAAGACATAGCATCCTGGCGGAAGGGTGGTGGGACTATACCACGCTCGATGAAAAGATATTGCATGATGCCGCACGGCTCTCAGAAAAGGACCTGCTTGAACTTTCACGTCCTGGATTCAAAGTGGTCTTCTATGATACTCTGGAATCATTCTACATGAACGAAGCGCTGGAATATATCTCGGCCTGGAGGCGGGCAACTTCTTCACAACAGACCGGAATCTGCGGACCAATAGGTCCGACCGAACAACTACCACTGGTCGCCGAGCTGGTAAATAGTCTCGATGTTTCATTACGACATTGTCACTTCTGGGGTATGGATGAATGGTTCCTGGATGGGAAGGAAGTACCAATAACACATCCTCTCTCCTTTGCAAAAGCAGACATGGAATACTGCTTCAATAGAATCAGACCGGAATTGAGAATGCCGGACGAGAATATTCATTTTCCAAAGGCAGATCAGTTGGAATCATACACTGCAAGTTTTGATGACGTTTGTTGTGCCGTTATGCAGGGCGGTCAAGGAGAAGTCAAGCATTGGGCCTTCAATGATCCCTTCAGAAGGGAAGGAAAGTACGCCGAAGCACCACCGTCGCCAGAGGAATTCAGGAGGCTTTCGGCACGTATCGTTGATTTGCATCCGATTACCATAGCGCAAAACGCGAGAACCTCAGGCGGCGGCTATGTTGTCGGAATACCAACACAAGCTCTCACGGTCGGGCCGGTTGAAACATGGAAGTCCGAGAGAGTCTCAATATGGCATGCAGGGATGCATGATGATTCCTTTGGGATGCGCCTTTCGGCATTCATGATTTCCAAGAACATTGTGGACGCGTCGGTCCCGATGTCTCTCCTCGCCGATCATCCCAATGTTACGTTCAATTATTTCAGGCCAGCCATCAAGAACGTTGAAATCGAGATGCACTAGTGCGACCTATCGGGGATCTCCATAGTGACACGATAATTTCTTGTCACCGAATCGGGAGGATGTGACGCAGATGAACATCG
>DAIUKN010000146.1:0-6672 GCA_036848195.1 Bacteroidota bacterium | reverse complement strand
TTCGCCACCCGATCTCTCCGGCCAGGAAAGCCCGTTCGAAGCTGCACCGTGCGATACCGTCCTCGAAGAAGACGTAGGCACACTCACGCTGGCCGATGCAGGGCGTAGCATAGTCGCCCGGAGAGCCCTCCACGAGCCCTGCCGCCTCTACCGCCTGAATGCTGATCTCCCGGAGGTACCGGCGGACAACAGGGTAGGCGTTTCGGATCTCTTCCGCTTCCTGATCCTCGAGTGGAGCTCCGCGGCCTCCTTCGATGCAGCAACAGGCACCCTTGCAAACCTCGAGGTTGCAGCAGAACCTGGAGCCGCTCACGGTTTCGTCAATGACCGCTTCGCCGACAATGAACATGCATGCCCTTCAAACTGAAAGAAAATACGGATTTCCCAGGAAAGATCAAAGTCCGGGCACGAACCTTGTTGCTATTTCCGGTTGAACATTTTTCCGGGGAGTTGCCGGACAATCCCCTTGAATTCGAGCGACAGGAGGTGGACCAGGGTTTCCGACGCAGAGAGGCCTGCCCGCTCCGCAAGGAGATCGATCTGGACGGGATCCTCGGTCATGACGTCGTAGAGTCTCCGCTCGAAGAGCGTCAGGTCGTGCGGTGGTTCGAACGAGGCCGCCGCGTGATCGTTGAGGAGCGCCTTGATCCGCGGGCCGAGTTCGCCGAGGATATCGTCTACCGATTCGGTCAGGAGCGCCTTCCCTTCTTTGATGAGCCGGTTGGTTCCGCTGGCCCGTTTGTCTGTGACTGCGGACGGGATGGCGAAGACTTCGCGGTTCTGCTCGAGGGCTGTCGTTGCCGTTATCATCGCACCGCCTTCGTGGCCTGTCTCGACAACGAGTGTACCGAGAGTCATCCCGCTGATGATCCTGTTGCGCCGGGGGAAGTTCACTGCGTCCGGCTTGGCACCCATCTCATATTCAGAGACAACCGCTCCCTGCTCCACGATCCTCCCTGCAAGCGGGTTGTTCTCCGGGGGATAGATGACGTCGACACCGGATCCAATCACGGCGATGGTGCGTCCGCGCGCGCGGAGCGTTGCGACATGAGCGTTTGTGTCGATCCCGCGGGCCAGCCCGCTGACCACCGTCAGGCCCAGCCTGGCGATCTCGGTGGCGAATCGTTCAGCCAGCCCCGTTCCATACGGCGACGGGTTTCTGGTTCCCACAATGGCAATCGAATTACTGTCGGTCTCGCTGAATCCGCCTCTGACGAAAAGGAAGGAGGGTGGGTCGTAGATCCTCTTCAGGTTTGAGGGATAGTCGGAATCCCAGTAGCTGACGATCCGGCCGCCGAGTCTGGCAATTCTGGCGAGCTGATCGCCGGCGTACCGTTCCGCGGATCCGGATCCGGAACCCTGGAAAAAACTGACGACGGCAAGGGCCGTCTTGCGCTCAATCCCTTCGACTCTGATCAGCTGTCGTGCGGAGGCGGTTCCGACCGCGTGCGGGTCGCCGAAATGATTGACGAGCGCACGAAGCCTGTTGGATCCAATTCCCGGGATATGCGAGAGGATAAGAAGATCGCGGATGTTGACCGGCATGGCGCCCTTTCCGACACATCGCCGGCTCCGTCAACGATCTTGAGACCGTCCGCGTCTGTCGTGCAGCGCCCCGGTCACTTCTCGCGCTCGCTCTGTTCGGCGGCAAAGTCCCGCGCCAGTCCGGGTCTTCCGGGACGCGGAAATACCGCGATCGTCCGTTTCGCCCGCGCCTTTTCTCCTCCGTTTGACCCCGGAGGGTGAGACCCGCCGATTTCAGGACCGCCGTTATGCGTGTGTCTGGCTTTGCTACCCGCGAAGTGGGATTTTTACGAACCGGGGCGGACTAAAGTCCGCGTCACTTGATGATGCGTCGTCAGGCTAGTCGTTCTGCTCGAGGTCGCTCAGATGGAGGTTGAGTGCATTCACCGAGATCCGGATTTCCCAGATCGAAAGTGCCAGGGACCACATCAGCAGGACGAGGCTGATGCCAAACAAGACCTTTCCCATGAAGGCGTCGCCGGCAAAAAGAACGAACATGCAGACGACACAGAGGAAGAGGCTGAGGACGCCGAGGCCCTGCATGTCGCGGATCAGGTGGACGCGCTTGCGAAGGTTGGCGAGCTGGTCCAGGATGAGTTTGCTCTGCGTTGTCTTGTATTTGCCGTGAAGGTCGCGAATCAAGGCCGCAAGGGCGAGGAACCGGTTCGTGTATGCAAGCAGCAGAAGTGAAATCGCCGGAAAAAGCAGGGCGGGGGTTGTCAGGTTGATGTCCATAGAGAACGCTCTCCAGACAATGCGATTGAGGCAAAAGATACCAATACTTTCACATATCTCCAACAATGTGTATGTTGCGTGTCCAGCAAGGAGGAGGGACGGACGGTGGTTCTGAGCAGACAATTCCTCTGGGGGAGCGCTACATCGGCGCACCAGGTGGAGGGGGGCTGTACCAACAACAACTGGTTCTTGTTTGAATCGGCGAGCGATGCTCACGGCCGGCCGCGTATTAAAGACGGCGACAGGGCCGGAGCGGCATGCGACCACTGGAACCGCTTTCGTGAAGACATCCGGCTGATGAAGGATCTGGGCCTGAACGCCTACCGGTTCTCGGTCGAATGGAGCAAGATCGAGCCCGTCGAAGGCAAAATCGACAGGGCCGCCCTAAATCACTACCGGGACGTGGTTGATGAGCTCCGGAAGAACTCGATCGAGCCGATGGTCACCCTGCACCATTTCACGGACCCCCTCTGGTTCGCCGAGAGGGGGTCGTTCCTTGACGATGCATCCCCCACGGCGTTCGGCCGCTTTGCCGGCGAGGTTGCAGATGCGCTCGGCGACACGGTGCGTCTCTGGTGCACGATGAATGAGCCGACGGTCTACGCAATCAACGGGTATGTCACGGGGGAATTTCCTCCTGCAGAGATCAGTCCCACGAAGGCAGTTCGGGCTCTCCGGAATATGCTCCGGTGCCACAGTGAGGCCTACCATGTTCTCAAGAACAGGTTGCCGGGAGCGCAGGTGGGGCTGGCGACAAACATCTTTATCCTTGAGGCGGCGAATCGGTGGAACCCCGTAAGCCGGTTCCTGACCGGGCTTGCAGATCGGACCATACACCGGAGCATTCTCCGCTACCTTCGCGACGGCACTTTCACATTCAACATCCCGGGAGTTGCGCGCGAATCGTACAGGGGAGCCCGCGAAGAGACGGTCGACTTTGTTGGGTTGAACTACTACACCCGTTTTCGACTCCGGTTTCATCTGGACGGGCAACCGAGGGTGACGCACGACGTGCCGTCGGGAGGACCCGGGGTCACCGACATGGGATGGGAAATCTATCCGGAAGGATTGCTCCGTGCCGTCCGTCTGATCCGGAAGCAGACCAGCCGACCCCTCTATGTCACCGAGAATGGCCTGGCCGACGACGGTGACACCAAGCGCGCGGCCTTCATTCATGATCATCTCCGTGCCCTGGAGAAGGCTGTGGCGGAAGGGGCCGACATTCGAGGGTATTTCTTCTGGTCGCTCCTCGACAATTTCGAGTGGGCCCATGGGTACTCAAAGCGCTTCGGCCTCTATCATGTGGATTTTCAGACGCAGCGGAGGACCCTGCGGGAGGGAAGCCGGGCGATTGTCGAATGGATCAAGCGTTCGTCGGTGCCGGCCTGACCCCCCGGAGTTGTTTGTCTCTTCCCGTTGTCGTATATTGATAGACAACGCTGTAGACCCCGAGATACCCCTCTCTCTGGTCAGCTCTCTGTTCTTCGTCACCCAACCAATAAAGGATAGGAGTTCCCTATGCGTGAATCCCTTCGCAGTGCTGCGGCTTTGCTGCTCGTTGTCACCGCAACGGTCCTCTGGGTCGTGCCGTCCATTGCCCATGAAGGCCTCTGGACTTTCGACAACCCGCCGCGGAAAGCGCTCAAGGCAGAGTTTGGCTTCGAACCGACGCAGGCATGGCTCGATCACGTCCGTCTCTCCAGTGTCCGTGTTGGCGACGGCGGGTCGGGCTCTTTTGTGAGCCCGAACGGTCTTGTCATCACGAATCATCATGTTGCCCTCGGCCAGCTCCAGAAGCTTTCCAGTAAAGAGAAGAACTATGTGGCAGATGGGTTTTTCGCGCGTACGCCGGAAGAAGAGCTGAAGTGCCCGGACCTTGAGCTCAACGTGCTGGTCTCCATGGAAAACGTCACGGCAAAGGTCCTCGGTGCTGTGCAGCCGGCGATGTCCCCGAAGGAGGCACTCGATGCCCGCAAAGCGGCGATGGCCCAGATCACGAAGGAAAGCACGGAAAAGACCGGTCTTCGTTCCGATATGGTCACATTCTACCAGGGAAGCGAATTCTGGCTCTACCGCTATAAGAAGTACACCGATGTCCGGCTGGTGATGGCCCCCGAACAGCAGATTGCCTTCTACGGGGGTGATCCGGATAATTTCACCTATCCGCGCTATGACCTGGATATGGCATTCTTCCGTGCATATGAAGAGGGGAAGCCGGTCAATTCCCAGGACTACCTGAAATGGAACTCTTCCGGCGCCGACGAGGGGGATCTGGTATTTGTCTCCGGTCATCCCGGGTCCACGAACAGATCGCAGACGTACGCCCAGACGGAATTCCAGCGCGACTTTACCTATCCAATCAAAATCCGGAGTTCCCAGCGGATGGTTGAGCTGCTGAGGAAATACTCCTCGGTCGGTCCTGAACAGGCTCGTCAGGCGGCCGGACAGATTTTCGGCGTCGAGAACGGACTGAAGGCAATGTCGGGAGAATTTGAAGGGCTGAGGGACAAGAACCTGATGGCGACGAAATTTGCGGAAGAGAAAGATCTGCGCGACAAGGTCAACGCCAACCCGGAATGGAAGAAAGCCTATGCCTGGGCATGGGATTCCGTGAGCGCTGCGATCGAACGGTCGAAAGCCAATTTCCAGCGGTCGGGTTTCAGAAACATTCGTGGCCGGCTGTACAGCATCGCCTCACAGCTCGTTCTCTATGCCAAGGAAATCAAGAAACCGAACGGCGAACGGCTGGCGCCTTATCAGGACGCAAACCTGGCGGGGACCAAGTTCCGTCTCTTTTCGCGTGCCCCAATCTATCCTGAGCTCGAAGAGCTCCAGCTCGCCGATGGTCTGCGCGAGGGGCTCGAGCAGCTTGGTCCAAACGATCCCTTCCTGAAGGCCGTCCTTGGCGACAAGACCCCTGAAATTGCCGCAAAGGAACTGATCGGGGGAACAAAGCTGGCCGATCCCGAAGTCCGCAAGGCCTTGTTCGAAGGCGGCGAGGCAGCAATCGATGCTTCCAGCGATCCGATGATTTTCCTGGCGAAGAAGGTGGCTCCGATAGTGCAGGAGGCGCGCCAGTGGAATGAGAAGAACGTTACGGCCGTGATCAGCTCTGCCGAAGAAGCAATCGGCAAGGCCCGGTTCGCGGTATACGGCAACAATTCCTACCCCGACGCGACGTTTACGCTACGCCTCTCTCCGGGTGTCGTGCGCGGCTATCCGATGAACGGAACGTTTGCTCCGCCCAAGACCACACTGTATGGTTTGTATGACAGATCAATCGGTTTCAAGGGGAGGAAGGGATTCGAGCTTCCCAAGCGCTTCATTGAGGGCGAATCCAAACTGAAGCTCTCCACCCCCTTAAATTTTGTTAGTACCTGCGACATCATTGGCGGCAACTCAGGGTCGCCGGTGATCAATGCGGGCGGTGAATTCGTCGGACTCGTCTTCGACGGGAACATCGAGAGCCTCCCGGGTCGATTCCTTTACACCGAGGAGAAGAACCGCGCGGTGGCCGTGCACTCTGCCGCGATCATCGAGTGCCTGCGCAAGCTGTATGACGCGAATACCCTGGCCGACGAACTCGAAGGAATTCCTGCAAAGAAGAAATAGAAACCGTGGCGTTCGGAAAATCGGCGTCCGGGTTATCCCGGACGCCGTTCTGTTTCACGAGGGTTGCTCGTAGGGCGAAAACCTCAAGCATCAATCGAACGGCCACTCCTTTTGCCTCCTCAAACGGTCGTCCACCTTATGCTTCCTGAGCAGATCGATCGTTTCCTTCTGCGTCCGGCGGGCAAACTTCAACTCGGTTGAGTTGGCGAGCTCCTTCACCAGAATGGTCGCGACCGCTGCGGCTTCCGAGAGGTACTTCCTGTTGACCTTATCGAAAGAGTCCCCCAGATCGTGGTAATATCGGACTTTTTCCGCGTCCAGCCGGCCATTGATGCTGAACGTCGGAACCCCGGCGAGCATGAACGGCTCGTGGTCGCTGTTCGTCCCCGGCACGCTGACAGCCGATTCATGGAGGTCCATTCCCCCGAATTTCTTTGCGAGAGACGAGAGCATCGGGAGCGCCTCGTCGTATCCCATTGCATTGAAACCGACGGGGGATCCCTCCATGTCCATATTGATCATCGCGGCAATGCCTTCGGCCGGATTCAGTTCGGCATACCGTTTCGACCCCCACAGACCGAGCTCTTCACCGTTGAACCAGACCAGCTCGACAGTGTACCGGTTGGCCGCGCTGTAGGCTTTCAGCAGGCGTGCCACATCGAAAAGAACCGCTGAGCCTGTACCGTTGTCAGTTGCCCCCTGACCGACATCCCAGGAGTCGAAATGCGCTCCCACGACGATCTTCCGTTGGAGCGTGCCGGGAAAGGTGACCGCGAGATTGGACGTCTGCGTCGATGCACA